>DATHCH010000165.1:0-6066 GCA_035319625.1 Thermodesulfobacteriota bacterium | reverse complement strand
CTCCAGTCTAAACAGAAAGCCATTCATTTCGCAAGAGTTCTTGCTCTGGTCATTCCTGCGGAAGCAGGAATCCAGTCTTCCTCTGGATTCCGGGTCACGTTTTACTTACCCGGAATGACGATCCCGCATTCCAGGCACTGTCAACCCCGTACTCGATACGGGGCCACCGGCAGACCGGGTGGTTTACCGATGTGATAATTACCGTTCGCCGCGGGCGAATCGGTATTGAGCTGCCCTGACCAACCCCATCGGTCCTGTCATCATCGTATTTCCGCCCGGTGCAGCATAGATGAATTTGAATGTTGTCTTTCTAAAAAGATCTCGGTTGGGACCGGTGACGATCACTGGAAATACCCTGGGGAGAGGTTTCAGGGTGACGGCACCATGTCCGTTTTCTCTAAAGACTTTTTCCCCGTCCAGTTCTCCCCGAACAAAGAGCCGCAAGTCACGCTCCATTCTTTCAGGGGTCAGTTCATGAGTATGGTGCTCATACAGCCCTTCAACTTTTTTCTCAACAAGCAAAGCGGCAACCGCATGACCGTTCCCCACGTTGACGATCAGCGAAGGGCCACTGGTCTCTTCGATGCAGCCCAAAATGGCGGAGAAGGCTGTATCCATGACCAGAACTCGAACTGAGGAAGATCTCTTGACGGCGGCTACGGCTGACTTCATCCGGAGGCAATAGCCCGGAATCGAATCCTCCAAAAAATGAAACGTCTCAGGTCGGTTATCTCTTCGGAGCATTCTTTCCATATTTGCAAAACGAAACGCTCGGTCTGAAACCCCTTTGGGAGAAACGCCGTGATCCTGCACGGCGATCGCAATCACATCGACATTAAGGTCCTCTCCGAAATTTGAAAGAAACTTTTCAAATAGAGGGAGAGTGACTTCCCGAATCTCAAGATCCTGAAAATGGTCAGCCTTCGGTTTCCCTCCTACTTCTATCCCCATTGACCTGACTTCATCCAAATCGTTGCGAATGGAATAAGCGGCAGACTCCTCCATCACCACACGATATCCCTTCTGAAGGTGGCGGAGGATGGCTCTGCCGAGGGCTCCCCCACCGATCGTATCGCCATGGATATAGACATGGCTTGCAATTGTCTTCAGTTTCTCTGCGTAAAATTTGGAAGGTGTTGGAAGGACGAAGCTAATACAATTCTCGACTTTCGTTTGCGAATCAAAAAGGAGAACATCCTGAGTACCGGCGCCAATATCAATGGCAAGAATCTTCATCTTGAAGTCATGAGTTCGGAGTTCAGAGTTCGGAGATTTAAGACAAGACAATCCTAACTCCGAACCGATTACTCCGAACTATTCTTTATCCTTTGATCACTCCCATCGGGACGAGCTTGGCCACCTTTCGGCTGATGCCTGCATGATGGACCACATTCACCACATCATTGATGTCTTTATAGGCATCGGGAATCTCTTCCACAATGGTCCCTCGACTTGCCCCCTTTACAATAATGCCTTTATCTTCCAATTCCCTTACAATAGTCCTCCCCTTCGCCGCCTTAATAGCTTGATGCCGGCTCATCACCCTCCCCGCTCCATGACAGGTGCTCCCAAAGGTCTCTTCCAGGGCTCTTTCCGTTCCAGCCAAAACATAGGAACATCTACCCATATCCCCTGGGATGAGGACGGGCTGGCCAGTGAATTGGTAATCCGACGGAATATCTGGATGGCCCGGAGGAAAGGCTCTCGTTGCCCCTTTTCTATGGATACAGAGTTTCTTTTTTTTTCCATTCACTGTATGGGTTTCAATTTTTGCAATATTGTGGCAGACATCATAGATCAAATCCAATTTTAAATCTTTTGGGCCCTTCTTAAAAACTTGCTCAAAGGTCTCTCTCACCCAATGGGTGATCATTTGTCGATTGGTGAAGGCGAAATTGGCTGCGCAGGCCATTGCCTCAAGGTATCCCTGTCCTTCGGGCGAGGAAACGGGGGCACAACACAGTTGGGGATCTGGAAGTTCGATCTGATATTTCCTGGCCGCATCCAGCATGACTCGAATGTAATCGCCACACACCTGGTGACCCAAACCTCTTGAACCAGTATGAACGATAACTGTAGCCTGGTCTTTCGACAACCCCAGCGCGGAAGCGATGCTCTCATCAAAGACCTCGGCCACATACCCCACCTCAACAAAATGGTTTCCGGAGCCTAATGTCCCTAATTGAGCCTTGCCTCTTTCCATTGCTTTTTCAGAGACGCGGTCCGGGTCGCCCCCCTCGATGCATCCCTGTTCCTCAATATGGTCAAGATCTTCTGATGAACCAAAACCTTTTTCTACGGCCCACCTGGCCCCCTTTTTTAAAACCCTCCGTTCCTCCTCCCGGTTCAGTCTGAGGTCTTTCCGGTGGGACCCTACACCTGAAGGGATGTTGATGAAGAGCGCCTCCACTAATGCTCTTATTCTTCCCTGGATGTCCGTGCGGCTCAAGCCTGAGCGCATCAATCGGACACCTCAGTTGATATCGTAACCCACTCCTCCAGGGGAAACGATTCCTTCGTTCAAGTCGAAGCCTGCGACTCCTCCAATGGGGAAGCCGTAGCCCCAATGGATATCCGGCATGGCCAAGGAATGGCCGACAATGCCCGGAAGCCATGCCACATTGGCCACTTGGACCAGGCTTTGGTCCTTTCGAATATCGTTGAACAATCGCTCGTCGGCATAGACGATGCCGTCGGTCCTCATCTTTCCTTCACGAGGGACTCTCCACCGATAATCATCCATCTTCTGTATCTTGATTTTTCCTTCGTCAGGCATTCGCCGGCACCCCCTTCCGTCGGCCGTTAACATGAATAAAGCATCATTTCCAAAGACTATTATCCCATCAGAGATCAAAAATGATCTGAGCCCTCCAGTGCCCCTTCTCCTGTCGAACCTCTATCTGATGGTAGGTCACGGCTTTCACCTGTGTCTTGACGACATGAACCCCCTCCTGAAACGGCTCTCCTTTCGCGATGGCTTTCAGTCCATCCTTTCCAACGGACTCAACTCTAAAGCGTTTGAAAAGAAGACCCTCTACGTCATGAAGATAGAGAAGCTCGCTCAACCAATCCACCATCAACCGATCTAAACTCTCTCCCCCGATATCGATCCGCTTCTCAATCCAGGTTCTCACTTTTCTCAAATCAGTGATAAGATGGAAAAAGGCTTTGCCCGCGTTCGCGAAAAGGGCTCCGAGATTTTCCCCATAAACGATGACGCCGATGTCTGCGGTGTGATCCAGGATCTCAAACCGTTTCGTCAGTCTCCGGGTCGTCTTTAATTTCGGCTTACTCAGTCTTTTTCTTTCCTTTGACAATATTAGTGGCCTTCTCCATCATGCCAGGTATCTTACCGAAGAAAGACCCTATCATCGCTGGACCTCTCCTCAGGTTGAGAATAGATACTTCCTCAAAGGGAAAGGAATGAGAAGCCTGAAAATCTTCATCGAAATCTTTCCATTCCGCCATCCCGATGAAAAAAAACCCGTCCCATTTAAGCAGAAGCGATTCTTCGCGACTATCCCAGTTTAATGAAATTGGGATCATCCGGCCCTCTTCTCTTTCACTTTCTGGAGAAACCGTTCCCTGGAAACGAGGACCCTCTCGTGTTCTCCTTCCGCCACCTTTTCCCTCTCATCATAGGCGTCCACCAGGAATAAGAGCCGGTTCTTTTCTATTCCTCGAAGAAGGGCATTGGCAGTAACCTTCATGCCGAGAGGTGTTGCGGATAGGTGTTTGATTCTCAACTCAGTCCCGAGGCTTACTTGATCCGAGGGAATAAAATCCTGAATCGCCTCGATGGCAGCTGTCTCCAAAAGTTGGATGAGTCTCGGGGTGGAGAGAACCTCTACGGGAACGTCGCCCAGTCGGCTGACAAGGTCTTCATCCTTGACGATCATCTCAGATTTTCCGATCAATCCGGGTACCATGACGCTTCACCTTTCTCCATAGATCACGCAGGCTCGTCGTTAGCGATCAGAACTCTTTCAGAACCTCGTCGTCATAAATCTTCTCCAATTTCTCTTTATGGGTCGATTCTTCCTGGGCAAGGATCAAAAGCAGCTTCTTCAAACTCGGCTCTGGAGAAATCTTTGCAGTGGAGGTATAGAGCTGCTGAGATTTCTCTTCTTGCTTGATCGCCATCCGGAGAAGATCCGCGTAGCTCATATCCGAGCTATAAGGCACATCCTCCATCAACTCACTCATCCCCAACCCCTTGGTTTCCTCCAATTTCATCTGACCGACCTTCTTAAGATCAAATCCTTCCAGTTTTTTCTTGTGCCCTTCCTCCATTTTGGCCAATTCCCTAAAGGTCTCTTTAACGCCCGGGTTAGAACGATCTGCTGCCATTTTATAGAAAGCCGCTGCATCCGCCTCCTTCCGAATGGCAAACCTCAAGATTTCATCCAAGCTGTCCAGTTTCATCATCTTCCTCCTTTGCAAAAGTTTTCTTAATTTCGGAAATGAGCCTTTCTGCCTCTTCCTTGTTCTTTTCAGACACCATGACCACTCCCCATCCCTTCTGAAGGATATAGAGGCCATCATAAGCCGTATCCAGAAACGACTTGATGAGAAATCGAATTCCCGCTTCCTCAAAGGCTTGAGAAATCCTATCCCCTTCAAATCGATTCTCAACCGTTCCCACCTTCACCCACTGGTCCATCGTTTCCATGTTTTTATTATATAATGAATTGAGATGTTATTAAAGCAAACGAATTGTAGTGAACCACAAAGAATAAGTCAAATTAACAATTTAGCGTTGGCAAGTCTAAAATATGAACCACAATGAATTCAGATGAAAAAGAGAGGTAAGTTGAAGCGATTGTTGACCAAGTGTTGACCCGAAAAGGTGGGGAGAATGAGGAGAGACCTCCAGGGCTATCAAGTCCGGTGGCTCTGGAGGATTTCCTACCGTGAACGATTTAACAATTACACCTACAAATGTTCACTCTAAGATTATCTCAATAGTCGAAGATTACGGTTAGAAAGGTTCAACAAAATGGCAGGGCCAGAACTGGCCCTGCCTCTTAGATCGAACGAACAATCAGCCTAAAACCAAGTGGTTGAAATTAACGGTTAACTGCCCATAAGTTTTGACCACTGAGATATGACATTTGTTATGCCTGCGCCGGTATAGCCAGGAATGGCTCCAAAACCTTGTAAACAATATCCACACTCGATGACGATTTGAACAAAAGTGTCCTCTCCTCGGATTTCTGCGAGCTTTTTTGCGTCACCTTTGAGCATGATGAATCCATTCAGATCACCGCCATGAGCGGAGAGGAATACTGTCTCAAAGCTCTCGATTCTACCGTCAGCTTGCAACTTGGAGTAATACTGTATTGACTTCTGAAACAACTGCATTGCCTGTTTCTCTCGGCCGACAACAGGACGATCCCAGCCAATAAACATTACACGGTCTGCCATGGTTGCCTCCTTTTATAGTCTCTGGGTTATATAACCGCAAAGCAATCTGTGGATCCAAGTAATAATCAGTTTTGAGTAAAGCAGTTGAAGGCTTAGCTTCTAAATATAAGATCCAAGCTTTCGGTCATAAGAACAGGAAACCTCCAAAAGGGCATATTACCCCCTTGGAGGCTTCATAGGGACATCTTCTGGAAAACCCATTTCATAACCTGCTCCACATAGGTTCTCAATAAAAATGTGAGTAGATGGGACATTCCCCATGTTAGAAAAGTCAGGGGTTACGAGGATTAACCGTAAAGGATGGGAAGTGTCCCTCCATTCGTTCAGTCATGGCAGCTTATAATGGCCCTTAACTCTTTCGTAGATCTGGAACGTTCCTTCGGCAGCGGGCCGCACTTCAGTTCCCGTAAACTCGCCGCTGCCTTGTATGCCGACCCATTTCCCTGTGCCACCGACGACGGTATAAGTGCCCTTGTACCCGCGACCCAATTTGCCAGCGCTTTTATAAGCGATGAATATTTGGTCTCCGTCCGGGAGTGTTTGGACGCAGAAACCGCTATCGTCTTTGTACTCGCCTTTCACGGCATGGAATGCTCCCAGACAGCGGTTTGATGAATTGTGATTTGGATCTTCAGGGGT
>DATHCH010000164.1:0-11608 GCA_035319625.1 Thermodesulfobacteriota bacterium | reverse complement strand
GTCATCTCCAGCTCGTCGACTCCTTCCTCTCGCCTCTTCTTGATGTCGAATCCCATCTTCTCAAAGAGATGGAGCATCGGTCTGTTTTCAGCCAATACCTCGGCATAGAAACCGAGGAGCCCCTGCTTCTTCGCCAGAAAGGTAAGGTAAGAAAGCAGCTCCGTTCCGATTCCTTTATTCTGATAATCGTCCCTTACTGCAAAGGCAACCTCTGCGGTGTGGAGGGTCTGGTAGATCCCGAACTGCCCGACCCCTACGATCACTTCCTTTTCTTCCTTTTGAATGACGGCGAGGATGACCATCTCCTGCGTATAGTCAATTGCCACAAATCCCTGAAGGCGCTCGTGGGGCATGTCCTCCCTGACCGAGATAAACCGACGGTGGAGGCTTTTGTCTGAGAGAGAATAGAAAAAGTCTTTGAGCAAAGGTTCATCGCTCATCCTCACCGGTCGGAGAAGGATCTCCAGACCGAGCTTGGTCGTCCTATGGGTTTCCAAGGCCTCTGGATATTCGCCCCTTTCTCCCGCGATGAACGCCTGGTCCCTGTAGATGAGGTTGAGTTTTTTCGCCTCTTCGATCAGCCACGGTCTGAATTTCGGATGGGAGATGGCGATCAATTCCATGGCGCGCTCCCGGACATTCTTGCCCTGCAGGTAGGCAATCCCATATTCGGTCACCACATACTGAACATCGCCTCGATGAAGTGTCACACCTGCCCCTTCCTTCAGAAAAGGGACGATCCTGGAGAGAGCCCCACTTTTCGCAGTGGATTGCATGGCGAGGATGGTCTTGCCGTAAGGCGACAACACAGCGCCTCTCATAAAGTCGGCTTGGCCTCCGACGCCGCTATAAAACAACTTTCCTATGGATTCTGCCGTGGCCTGGCCCGTCAGGTCAACCTCCAGAGCCGTGTTGATCGCCGTCATGCGATGATGCTGGGCGATGACCAGGGGATTGTTCGTGTAGTCGATCGTCCTAAATTCGATCGCGGGGTTATCGTGGATGTATTCATAGGTCTCCTTCTTGCCCATGCAGAATGCAGCAACGGTCTTCCCGGGATGGATGGTTTTCCTTGAATTGTCGATCACACGCTTCTTCATCAATGTCACGATGCCGTCCGTCAGAAGCTCCGTGTGAACGCCCAAATGTTTTTTATCATAAAGGTTTGAAAGAATGGCGTTGGGTATGCTTCCGTATCCCACCTGAATGGTCTCCCCATCCCTGATGAGACGGGAAACATATTTTCCGATCTGCTGGGAAATATCGCTGTCCGCCTCAGAGACATACTCCAATATCGGTTCGTCATGGGGGACGATGAAATTCACATCTTCGATGTGAATAAACCCGTCTCCGTGAACGCGCGGCATATTTGAATTAACCTGAGCGATCACCACAGAAGCCCTCTCCGCGGCCGCCTTGACGATATCAACACTCACCCCCAGGCTCATATAACCATTATCATCGGGTGGGGAAGTTTGGATGAGAGCCACATTGATGGGCACAAGACCGCGACGGATGAGGTCTGGAACCTTCGACAAAAAGATGGGGGTATAATCGGCAACCCCCTTATTGACCGCCTCTCTCGTATTGTTTGAAATGAAGAAAGAGTTATGCCGGAAATTTGATTTGAACCTTTCCTCCGCGTAAGGAGCAAGGCCAAGGGTCCATACATGGAAGACCTCTGCATCATAAAAGGCGGTGGGATGAGACTCGACATAACGGATGAGGGCTTGAATCAGATATTGGGGCTCGCCGCACCCTGTCCCAACGAATATTCTGTCCCCCCGATGAATATGACTGAATATTCTTTCCTCTAACACAAACTTCTCCGCGTATTTCTGTCTCATTTTATCCGTCTCTTTCGTATCCATCCGTCCCCCATGCTCCCCCGCAAAAAATCATACCAGATTTCTCGGAAAATATCGAGGCGTTTGAGAACCAAGCGATCCCGATGAGTTATGTTTTTTCTCTCTTCTATTATTGTGAATTCAGCTTGAGATATGCTTTCTAAAATGTTAACTTGAAGATGCTCCGGTCAGCGCAAACATGTGGAAAGGAGACTGTTTTTCTATCATCCTTTCGGAATTTCCTTTCTGAAGGAATTTGGGTCAACGGACGGACCCTCGGTCAGACGGAGTGCTAAAAAAGATATCACGGGGATGGGTTTTCACGAAGTTGGGGAGAACGACATGGCTGTCAAAAAGATGACACCCGAGGATCTGAGGACCGTCAAGCAGAAAGTCGCAAAGGAAAAAGAACTCCGCAGGGACGGCTACATGGGAAGAATAACGGTTCACATGAATACCTGTGGACTGGCTTCAGGTGCCCAGAGCGTTATGGATCGACTGCTCCAGGAGGTATCGAAATGCGGCCGGTCGGATATCGCGGTCAATCGATCAAGCTGTATCGGGCTCTGCAGCCGGGAGCCGTTGGTCACCGTGGAGCTGCTGGGCCAGGAGCCGGTGATTTATCAGCGGGTTGACGAGCAGAAAGCCCGTCGAATCTTTGAAGAGCACATTCTGGCTGGTAAGGTTCAAGCCGACCTTGCCCTCGCGCGGGGGAGGGCGTTGAACGAAGAACCTATACCCTCTCAATCGGATTTAGAAGGAGTCATCCCCCACGTCTCACAGCTTAAATTTTTCGCCCTACAGCAACGCCTGGTTCTCCGTAACAAGGGTTTGATCGATCCTGACCGGATCGATGACTATATCTGGCGCGACGGCTATCTCGCGGCAGCCAAGGCTCTGCTGGAGATGACCCCTTCAGAGATTATTTCCGAGGTCAAGACCTCAGGTCTTCGGGGACGCGGAGATGGCGGCTTTCCCTTGGGGATCATGCTGGAATTCTGCGCCAACTCCAGAGAAGATGTCAGGTATGTCCTCTGCACCGCAGACGAAGCCGATCCAGGCGCTTTCGTGAGTCGCAGCGTGATGGAATCAGACCCTCATGCCGTGCTCGAAGGGATGGTCATCGCAGCAAAGGCGATTGGTGCTCATCAGGGCTATCTCTATTGTCGCGCGGATTACTCCCTGGCGACGGAGAAAATCCATATGGCAATTGACCAGGCTCGTGTCCATGGTCTCCTTGGCAAAAACATTCTCGGCTCAGGGTTTGATTTCGACATAGAGATGCATCAGGGGGATGCTGCGGCCGCATGTGGCGAGAAGACAGCATGGATGGGTGCGACCGAAGGAGACCGCGATACGCCCCGGCCTTCGTCTCTGGTCGCATTGGGATTGTGGAAGAAGCCAACGCTCGTTAACAACATAGAGACTTACATTAACCTCCCTCGGATTATGTTACTCGGCGGCGAGGCTTATGCGGAACTAGGTACAGAGTCGTCCATAGGCACCAAGCTTCTGTCCCTGGCTGGCAAGGTCAATAACGCCGGCTTAGTCGAAGTGCCTATGGGCACCACCGTGGGCGAAATCGTCTTCGATATGGGCGGTGGCATTCCCGACGGGAAGAAGTTCAAAGCCGTTCAGGCAGGAGGACTGTCCGGTGGCTGCTTACCTCCGGAGCACTTAAATACCCCTATCGACTATGACGCCCTCACCAAGGTTGGCGCGATCATGGGCTCTGGTAGCATGATCGTGATGGATGATGGCACTTGCATGGTGGACATGGCTCGCTACTTTATGGATTTCTGCCAGAACGAGGTCTGTGGTCAGTGTAACTGCTCCTGTCGGGCGGAAACCAAAAGGATGCTGGAGATCCTCCAGAGGATCTGCCGAGGCGAAGGCCACGAGGGAGATATTGAACTCCTTGAAGACTTGTCACGAAGGGTCAAAGACACAGCTCTTTGCCGCCTGGGCCAAACCATGTCGAATCCGGTGCTGAGTACCATCCGTTTCTTCCGTCATGAGTATGAAGCGCACATTCTTGACAAGCGGTGTCCTGCCGCAGTCTGCTTAGGCCTTTTCAAGAGCCCCTGTCAACACATCTGCCCCGTGGGCATGGATGCCCCTGCTTACATCGCCCTGATTCGAGCCGGCCGCATCGATGATGCTTACAAAGTACTCAAGCAGACAAATCCCTTTCCGAGCGTGTGCGGTCGAGTCTGTGGACATGAGTGCCAGACGATATGCCGGCGCGGGCAGCTCGATGAGCCAGTAGCCATCATGCATCTCAAGCGGTTCATCGCCGACCATGCGAGGCGACCTAAGACAAAACCCCTGCCGATCATCCGAAAGGAGAAGGTCGCTATCATCGGTGCAGGGCCCTCCGGACTCACCGCTGCCTTGGAGCTTAAGAAACGAGGGTACGGGGTCACGGTCTACGAGGCTTTGCCGAAAGCAGGAGGGATGCTTCGCTGGGGCATACCCGCCTATAGACTTCCGCGAAACGAGCTTGATCGCGAGACCGATGATATCCTTCAAACCGGTGTACAACTTCTCACCAACAAACGCGTCGGCCGCGATGTCACTTTCGACGAGTTAGACAGCAAGTTTGATGTGATTTACTTAGCAACGGGCGCACAAAAAAGTTCTTCTCTAAACATCCCTGGAGAAGATGCGGAAGGGGTGTTTGGTGTGGTTGAGTTTCTCCAGGCTCAAAATCTGGGGAGAGGAATCAAGGTAGGCAAAAAAGTGGCCGTGATCGGTGGCGGAATCTCCGCCTTAGACGCCGCTCGTACAGCCGTCCGTCTGGGGGCGAAAAAAGTTACTCTTTACTACCGCCGCGAGCGCAGTGATATGCCCCTACAGGCACAGCAGATTGAGGCAGCAGAGGAGGAAGGCGTACGAATCATGGATCAGGCGGCCCCGGTGAGAGTGGTTATACAGTATGGGAAGGTCAGAGGTCTTGAACTGACCCAGACACGGCCCGGCAGGTTTGACCCAAGCAGCCGGAGGCAACCCATACCAATATTAGGCTCGGAATTCATTGAAAAGGCAGACACCGTGATCATCGCCGTCGGCCGCGTGCCCGACCTCGATTTTTTGCCCAAAGAAAGTGGCGTAGAGAGAAACCAGACCGCGGTCAAAGTGGATAGAAACCTTCGTACAACTCATGCGAAGGTGTGGGCTGGCGGAGATATCGCCACAGGCCCTGCCATGGTCATTGACGCCATCGAAGCCGGCCAAGCCGCAGCCCGATCAATCGATAACACCATCCGGTTGGCCCATGGAGAGAAGCCATGGATCGCTCTGGTCGAGGAGATGCTTGACATACCCTCAAAAACGGACGAGGAGCCAGTCGAGCAGCCTCAGGTTCCGACGCCAATGGCTCCGTCGAAAGTGCGACGGACAGACTTTCGCGAGGCGGAACTGGGCTACACTTCGGAGATGGCCCTGGCCGAGGCCCGTCGTTGCCTGCGTTGCGATGCCGTCGGGGGATTTGATACTTCCATCCGATCCGTCGAAAAAGGAGGGGCTATGGTGACCAAGGGCGAGATTCTTCTTGTGGACGATGACCCTGATTTTCGCGACTCGCTTCAGATTATCTTGGAGAACCATGGCTACACCGTCCGGACTGCATCGAACGGTACGGAGGCTCTTGAAGCGTTGAAAGTCAAGAAGCCTGACCTCATGATCTTAGATGTCATGATGGCCACTGAAACTGAAGGGTTTGATTTGGCTTACGATCTCAAGAAAAGACCCGGGTTCAAATACCTTCCTATCATCCTCTTAACCAGTTTCCTTGAAAGGGTCCGGCGGGAAGGGCCCGAGAAATTCCAGCACATCACGGGAGAAGAATGGCCTGCCAGGTGGATGTTCGAGAAACCGGTGGACACAAAGAAGCTCGTGGCTAAGATCGAGGGCATCCTGGCCGGAGGCTGACCTCAGCTCCGGAATCGGAGGAGACACATGGCCCCCCCGACAACGGGAACAGGCCTGCTCAACTTGCCTGATGAACTCGAGAAGCGGAAAAAGATCATTCTGGGTGAACTGAGGGAGAGGACCCTCTGGTTCATCAAATTGCGATGGTGTGTCCCTGTGAGCATGGGAATAGGGATTGCCGTCGCCCGTTGGATCGGGGTTGAGTTCAAGGCAAGCGCCCTCCTGCTGCTGGCAAGTTTTATTCTGACGTACAATGTCGTTTTCTTTTTTTTGAGCCGTCGGGTCAAAAGCGAACCCCATGGGAAGGAATATATCGAGCGTTTCACTTACTGGCAGGTGGGCTTTGACTACGGGACCATGTTCCTCCTCATCTATTTCACAGGCGGCCTGGCCAGCCCCTTCATCTTTTTTTTCATATTCCACATCACCTTTTCTGCCATTTTTCTGCCCCGTCGTTCCGCTTACAGTTTGGCTGCCTTCGCAGCAATTGGGGTGGGCCTGATTTCGGCGGCTGAGTATTTGGGCTGGATTCCCCATCACGATTTGCTCTTCCAAGGAAAGGCCGTCGATTTCGGACGGCACCCTTTTCGCCTGATCGTGATTTTCGGTTTTTTCTCCGGTTTCCTCTTCATCACTGCCCTCTCGATAACGGCCGTGATGCGAATGCTCGAGAAACGAATCGTCCATCTGGCCGACCTCACCGAGGCCGTCACAACACTCAATGACAAACTCAATACCCTCTACACCATGACCCAAGCCATTGGGTCCAAACAGCACCTCGAGCAGGTCCTCAGTATTGTAAGCTCGGAATTAGCCCGCGTGATGGGTGTGCAAGCGATTTCCGTCAAGCTCCTTAGCGAGGACGGAAAACTCCTCCAATTTGCCGCAGCTCACGGATTGCCCGCGGAATATCTCAAACACAAGATAGTCGAGGTGGCCAAAAGTCCTCTCAACTGCAGGGTCATCGAAGGCGAACCGTTCGTCAGCGGCCATGTGACCGAGCGGGAGTCTTTTCAGTTTGGGGAAGATCTGGAAGCAGCCCAATTGCAATCCGTCCAGTTTGTGCCCTTAATCGTGGAGACCCGGGTCATCGGTATCCTGGGAGCCTATTCCACTCGGCCGGAGCAATTTGGCCCGGATGAATTGAATTTCTTCCGTCAGGCAGCCGGGCTGGTGGCCATCGCCATGGAGAACGCCAGGGCTTACGAGGCCATCGAAAACGTGATCGAGGAACGATCCCGGTTTATGAATCGCGTCGCGCATAACCTTCGGGCGCCGCTGGCTGCCTTGGCCAGCATGCTCGAGGTCGTTCGAGATGGCTACCTGGGTAATATGAATGATGAGCTACGGAGGCATCTGAGCCGGATCGACCAACGGGTCCAGAATATGCTCCTCATGATCAACGAGCTCATGACCTTGGCAAAGAGTCAAAGCAAACAACGGCGCCGGGAATACGGATCAGTGGACCTCACAGCGGTGATGGACCGGATTCACCAGACCTTCCAGGAAAAGACGGCCGAGAAAAGGCTCTCCTTCACCGTAACCGTTCCTGAGGATTTGCCGAAAATTAAGGGCGATGAGGAGATGGTCGAACAAATGCTTGAAAATCTTGTTTCGAACGCCATCAAATACACTCCCGAGGGCGGACGCATCGGCATGACCTTTTGGCCCGGCACCAATGAGACCATCCGCATTGTCCTGAGCGATAACGGTATTGGAATACCCAAGGACGAAATACCTCGTTTGTTTACAGAGTTCTTTCGGGCTTCAAATGTCAAAAACAGGATTGGAACAGGTCTCGGGCTGACCATCGTTAAAGAAATCGTGGACCAACACGGCGGCCATATTGAGGTGGAAAGTGAAGAAGGCTTTGGAACCACCTTCGTGATCTATCTTCCTTGTGCCCCAAAGGAAATTGTGTCATCTTAGACTGCGGCGAGATTGGTTTGCGCCTTGGTCTTCGTGGAGATTATATAGACGTGGTTTTCTGCATAGGCGGGTGAAATGGGAATTGCAAAAATCCTTTCTTTACCGATCGGGGATGAGAAAAAAGAATGGGTGCTTTCTAAAAATCTAAAAAGGCTGATTGGATCAGGATAGTTTAGCTGAAAATTCATCCACAAAATACAACCGTTGTTCCTTATTCTCCGTCCCCTTTGTTCCAACAATTTTTTTCTAAGCGTCAGCATATCTGAGGCCGATCCGACGGAAATCCTCCTTGACCTCTAGGAAGGCGTCGACCACGGCTGGATCAAACTGTGTCCCTTTTGCTTCGATGATGATTTGGACGGCCTTTTCATGAGGGATCTGAGATTTGTAGACCCGCTTGCTCGTCAACGCGTCGTAGGTGTCGACCAAAGCCATGAGTCTGCCTGGTACTGGAATTTCCTCTCCCCTGAGACCCTCCGGATATCCAGACCCGTCCCATCGTTCATGGTGGGTGTAGGCAATTTCACGAGCAATGCGCAGGAAGGAGGTATTTCCAAGCTTTCTTTCGGCAACAAGGATGGTGTCGCGGCCGTAAACCGTATGTTGTTTCATTTCTTCAAATTCTTGCTCGGTCAGTTTGCTCGGCTTCAGCAAGATTCTGTCTGAAACCCCGACCTTGCCAATATCATGGAGCGGGGCGGACTTACACAACAGGTCGATGGCTTCATCATCCAGGAATCGAATGAATCTGGGTTGATGCTTCAAGTAGTCGGCGAGAAGACGGATATAGTTCTGAGTGCGCTTGATATGCCCACCTGTATCCGGGTCCCGCGTTTCGGTCAGCGAGGACATGCTTTCAATCGTTGCCTCCTGAACCATTGCAAGCTCGCGAGTTCGCTCTTTCACCCTCTGCTCCTCCTGCCAGAATCTGAAAAAAGTAATGAGGGAGAAATTACACGCCAGGACGATCAAGGGTAAAACCGGTGAAATGAAGATGCCTTCGTTTCGAAACATCCACACCGAGGCCTGCCAAACACCCACTGCGACGACTCCAAGGAAAAGTGAACTCCAAATGGCTCCAGTCCAAGCCAGAATAAATGCGGAAAGCAAGCCTAATACTAACATTCCTACAGACTCCAGGCCCGCGGCCCATTTCGGTCGAGAGAGGAAATCCTTTTTTAGGATATTATCAACAACGGTTGCGTGAACCTCCACCCCCGGAAACACGGGATCGAAAGGGGTGGACTTGAGCTCTTTCAATCCCGACGCAGAGGTTCCGACGAACACTATTTTCCCTTGTATCTTCCCATCCGGGATGCGATCGGACAGGATGTCTGCCGCTGAGACATAGTCGAAGGTTTTACCTTTCCCGCGAAAACGGATCAACATACTCCCTTTTGAGGTGAGGGGGATAGCCGTTTGGTTTAGATATAATGACTCCACACCACTCGTGTCGGTCTTCAAAAGGACGTCGCGTACACCCAGAGCCTTCATCAGTGTTACCAACCCGAGGCTCGGATACAATCTGCCTCCGTGTTCAATGATCAGGGGCACGCGTCTCAGGATGCCATCTGAATCCGGCAAAACATTGAGGAAACCGGATCCAGCCGCAGCCTCGGAAAACATCTTTAGGTTACAGGATACACTACGGGCATGAATGAACAGGGGTGAAATCTTTTCTGCCTTGTCGTGTCCTATTTGGTTGACATGTAATGGATGTAACAGGCAGTCCTCCGAATCAGAATCTTCTTCGAACAGGAATTGATAGCCTAATAGAAAGGGGCCTCTTGAAAGAGCCTCCGCTAGCCTCTGGTCATTGTCTCTGAGCCCTCGGGGAACCCCTCTGAATCCGAGATCGACTCCAAAGTCACGGAGAATCTCCTTTCTTATCGAATGAATCGAAGTTCTGTCTTCTTCTGCGAATAGCATATCAAGGCCAATGCTCAAAGTCCCAAGATTTCTGAGTTTGTCCACCAGGATTGCGATCCGGTAGCGCGGCCAGGGCCATTGGCCGTATTGTTTGAGACTTTTTTCATCTATGTCAACGATGACGGGAACAGGAGAGGGATTTCCTGTGTCGGCGGACAGCAGGGAGTCGTAAACGCGATTATGAAGGAAGTCAGTCAAGGTGGGTTTGGCAAGATTTATAAAAAAAAGGAGAACTGAAAAAAGAATACCATAGAGTAGGGCAGCTGACCTGTTTCTTCGATCTCTCCTAATAATAAGTTTCCTGCTTTCCGAGTCCACCATGCATTTAGACTACATAAAAACGCTAAGATCGCCATTTTGTGGCACGTCGATCCAAATGGATCACAATCGATAGCGAGTCAGTGGCCAATAGGCCCCTCCTTAATTTTCTCCAATCAAAAATGCTGTGCCTTTCCAAAGAAAACCAGCTCACTCCAGTTATCTGACGATGACTTCGACTCTCCTGTTACGGGGTTCAGGGACTTGATCTTTGGTAGGCACCAAGGGCCTTGCTTTGCCATAAGATGAAACAAACAGCGTTTTCGGTTTAATGCCGCTCGAAACGAGCAGATATCGGACGTAGTTTGCCCTCCTTGAGGAGAGGCCGGCGTTGTAAGCCTCTGTTCCCACAAGATCGGTATGACCCACTACGTAGACTTCGTTTGAATTACGGCTTTTAATAGTCTTCTGGACTTGGGACAACAAGTCGTTGGATTCATGGGTGAGTTTAGTTGTATTACGCTCAAAGTACAGAATGAATAAGATAAATCGGCTCGTTTGATCCGGCAGCACTGAGAGGGCCGGTGTAAAGACATCGCGGACTTCTTTTTCTTCTACGGGTTTTGGAGCGACCGGCGGCTTATTGAGATCTTCAACCTCGATTCCGTATCCAGTCTTGTCAAGTATCTGAGAGCCTCCCTGGGTGGTCACCGTGATGACACCTCCCTTACCATTCTGATCAGGTAAGAGGACGATCAAATCTCGGTTTGCTCGGTGTGCACCACATCCGCTTAGAAGGCAAAAAAAGATCAAAACAAAAAGAACATTTGTCCACTGCCTCATCTGTTTTCTCAGTTTTCTTGAGGGTAGGGCGTCTCTTTGTCTACTTCCCTTCGACCCTCACGACGAATCTCGTTCCCCTAATGCCTATGGAAGCAGTGGGGGTTTCAAAGTGTGCTGAGTCCGGTGCAAGCTTGGAGATGAGCCCCGAAAGATAGGCTGCAGTTCCTCTGATCATCCTGAGAGCAATCGAGTATTTTCCTTCCCTTGGAGCAAACACAAACTTATCAATCACTAAGGCGCTCTCTGGTCCCAATGACAAGAGAGTATCGTCACTAAATATCACGCCAATGGATCCGTCAGCACCAGTGCGAAGTGTATCATTTTCCCGTATCTCTAGACCGACGGTTGCGGATATCGTCTGCCCTTGTCTGACAATTGCCGCCGTCCCACTCGCCTTCTGAACGGTTGCAATCGTTGGGGAGGCACAGGCGGGCGAAACATTTCCACCCATAGACAGCAGGATGAATATTGTTGCAAGAGGGACAAACAACTTTCTAAGTCTATTAAGATTCATCTTCGATTCCATCAAAAAACTCTTCTATCCGGATCTTAATTTAAGCAAAAATTAAGCCAAAGGGTCTGTGTGAAAATACATGCATGATTCCACAGAGTTAATACAACTGCATGGATTTCTACCTTCCATATTGATCGACATATTTACAGGAGGGTGGCCAAATTTGTTACAGGCAACCGACCTGCAACCAGAATCGAACTATTGACCGGCACAAGGTCTTCGGTGCAGTCGGATGAAATGGGAAATGGAAGAAGATCTCTGCCGATCGGGGATGAGAAGAAGGAATAGATACTTTCTAAAAATCTAAGAAGACTTACACCCTTCTCTGTCACATTACCCATAAATAAATGGCAAT
>DATHCH010000163.1:0-16463 GCA_035319625.1 Thermodesulfobacteriota bacterium | reverse complement strand
ATGATATCTCGGTAGTGAGGGAAATGTGCCTTTGGGTGAAGAAAGAGTTAGGTACAGATACTCCCATCCATTTCTCACGATTCTATCCCCTGTACAAACTCAAAACCCTCCCCGCAACACCGGTTTCGACACTGGAGAAGGCCCGGACAGTTGCTTTATCTTCCGGCTTAGAATATGTGTATATTGGAAACGTACCAGGCCACGAGGGTGAAAACACTTTCTGCCCGGCGTGCAAGAAAATGATAATCGAGCGGAGGGGATATATGGTTGGAGAGATACATCTGAAAGGCGGGAAGTGCGGGTATTGCGGGAGACCGATACCGGGTATTTGGACGTGAGTACAAAAGGATGGAAAATAAATATCGAGAAAGGTTCTCTGGGAAAAATGGATCAGTTTTTACAATTTTATATAGATTGATGTTCTTTAATTAACATTCTAAAAAACGGGCTTAAGTAAGGAATTCAATACGCCAATTTTCTAGAACTAGGTCATCTGTTGATGTTTTCATGATCTTTTAAAGATCATTAGTAATGAAAGTAATGAAGGTCATTTTCTTTTCCAATTATGGTTTAATGGCTCTCTAAATATTCACTTCCAACAGTAAATAGGGCTTGGTATCAAAAAGAGGGAGTGCCATTTCCCTCATCCACTCTGACCCCTGGAGGTGTAACCATGGTCACCTGGAAACATATGCTCCTCCTTCTCCTGCTGCTCCTCTTTGTCTCTGTCTGCAATTCGCAGAGTCGCTCTGAAGACCGTCAGCCCGCCGTCGCGGGCCAGTTCTACCCAGGCAGACAGGACGAGCTGAAACGGATGCTCGACGAGCTGTTCTCCAAAGCCGTCGCACGCAAGGGCCTGCCGAATGTCGTTGCGATCATTGTCCCACACGCAGGGTATGTCTACTCGGGGGAGGTTGCGGCTTCAGGGTTCAACCAGATCGATCCCGATAAGGCGTACGACAACATCTTCGTCCTTGGACCGAGCCACCATGTGGGGTTCGAAGGAGCTTCGGTCTATTGCTCCGGAAATTTCATTACTGCGCTCGGTACAGTGGAGGTGAACCGTGAATTGGGAGAGGAACTGATAAAAAAGAACACAATGTTCACGCGGCGGACCGATGCTCACGCCTACGAACACAGCGTCGAAGTGGAGATACCGTTTCTCCAGTATCACCTGAAGAAGCACTTCCGAATCGTGCCGATTGTTCTTGGTGCCAACAGGCCGGAAACCTGTCGGGAAATCGGCGAGGCACTTCGGCCCTTCCTGAATGAGAAGAATCTCTTCGTGATCAGCACGGATTTCTCGCACTATCCGAGGTACGACGACGCGGTCACCGTCGACAAGGCGACCGCCGACGCGATCGTCTCCAATTCGCCAGACAACCTGATAAAAACCTTGCGAAGGTATGAACAGTCCGGCATGCCCAACCTCGCAACCTGCCTCTGCGGCGTGTCGGGGGTGCTGACGCTCCTGTACATGACCTCACCGAGTCCAGATGTTACCTACCATCCAATTCAGTACAAGAACTCGGGTGATGTTCCGGTGGGCGACAAGGAACACGTGGTCGGCTACTATGCCATTGCCGTCACGAAGCAGGGGAAACCGGATAAGGCCGCGTTTGAACTGGACACAAAAGAAAAAACAGCATTACTGGCGATCGCGCGACGCACGGTCGAAGGTTACGTCCGCACACGCTCGGTTCCGGAGGTTGATCCCGCCACGCTGAGTGACACGCTCAAGACGCCGTGCGGGGCCTTTGTCACTCTCAATAAACGCGGTATGCTGCGAGGGTGTATCGGCAGGTTCGATGCCAGTGAGCCGCTGTTCAAGGTCGTGCAGGAGATGGCAGTTGCCTCGGCAACGCAGGATTATCGTTTCAAGCCCGTCGAGGAAGATGAGGTGAAGGATTTGAAGATCGAGATTTCGGTCCTGACGCCGATGAGAAAGATTAGCTCGATCAATGAATTCCAGCTTGGCAAGCATGGGATCTACATCCGGAAGGGATCCCGTTCGGGGACATTCCTCCCGCAGGTCGCACAGGAGACGGGATGGACGAAGGAGGAGTTTCTCGGCCACTGTGCACAGGACAAAGCGGGAATAGGGTGGGAGGGATGGAAGGACGCAGACCTGTTCGTGTACGAAGCACTTGTCTTCGGTGAAAAGTAAAACCGGGCACTGTGGAAATGACACTGAAAGGCCTTTTTTATACATATTACAAACAGTAATCGTTGACCTTAGTGTTTATCTCAGAGCGAAGATTTGTAGGTGTACTCGGTAATCAAGATGTGATTTGACAATGTCTGTCAGGTCAAGTACCGTTTAGGGCATTTAAGTCATTTTCCTTAGGCCTTTGCTATTTGCGGATGCTTCTGCCCCCACGTCTCAGTTTTGGCGTTGTATGGTTGAATATCATGTTTAATACAAGTTAAAATATGCCAAACAAAATTCTTTTTAGGAGGTTCACATGAATACTGCTCTTGAGTTTATAAAAGCCAGCCCTGTTTTTCACATTGCCACTGTCGATGGAGCTAAAGCCCGGGTCCGTCCCTTTAGCTTCATAATGAAAAGGAACAATAAACTGTATTTCTGCACCAATAAAACCAAAGATGTATATAAACAGTTGAAGCAGAATCCAGACATTGAGATTTCGGATATGGGGAATAATGTGTGGCTGAGGATAAGAGGCAGAATTGCATTTGATGAAACCCGTGAGGCAAAAGCCCAGGCCTTCGAAGAGTCCTCCAATCTTCTAAGGATTTATCCCAAAGGGGCGGACGATGAGACCTTTGTGACCTTTTACTTTACCGAAGCAGTTGCGACGTTATTCTCTTTTACAGAGGCACCGAAGAATATCCCGCTTTTTTAGCGGTCGGTTATCGTAAGGGATGGTCATTAGATTATCAAATTCTGCTGCGGACGCTGGTGTCTGGCCAAAAAAGCATGATTGATATGCACAACGCCATCCAGCGGATCACTGAAACTGTCGACTCGCGCTGATTCGCGCTCGGGAACAACCCGCTTGAGCAAAAGGCCCAAGGGGCCTCAGCTCGGCGGGGACGTTATGGTTCTTGATCTTCGGGGACGAGTTGGAATGTTTTTCGTACCTCGGGTGGGATGATGATGGGATGTCGGGTCTTGGCATTCAGAAAGACCCAATCGGTTTCGCCCCTTGCAAGAACGCTGTTGTCCTCCTGCCTGAGGAATTTGTATCTCCGCAACGATATCGCCCTGCGAAAATTGACGACCCAAGTAAAAGCGGAAATAATATCCCCAAGGAAAGCCGGACGAAGATATTCAATCCGATGGGAACGGACAACCCATATAGCTCCGGCTGCCTGTGTCGCTTGCGTGCATCCTGAATCGTTCGAATGACGAACGGCAATATCTTGCATCCACTGAACGTAAGCCACGTTGTTGGCATGGCCATTCTCATCGAGCGTGTCTTCTGTAACAACAAATTCGTGCGTATATGCTGGGAGCATCTCACATCCTGTCCGTTGCCCCTCACCCCGCCCTCTCCCCGGCGGGGAGAGGGGAGGGTGTGAGGAGGCGCTGGTGTTCTTTTTTCATACAGCGATCCATGACGACCTTTAACCCGGCTTTCTCCGCTTTTTCCCCCGCCTCTTTGTGAGTCACGCCTTCCTGCATCCAGACCGCTTTGGCCCCCCGCTGGATGGCCTCTTCCACGACGGGCGGGACATCTTCCGATCTTCGAAAGTTATCTGCCACCTCCACTCTGATTCCTTTGGGAATTTCTGAAAGGCTGTGGTATACCTTTTCTCCCAGAATCTCATCCCATCGGGCCGGACCGAGATGATCCGGTACCCTTTGGATTTGAGGTAGGAGGCCACGATATAGCTGGGACGATCCTCTTTCGGAGAAATTCCGACGACAGCGACGGTCTTAAAGTTACACAATATGTCCTTTATTCCCTGGTCTTTCATGCTCTCTCTGACAGTTAGTAGATGGAAGCGCCAAGCGCTTAGCGCTATGCGCATAGAGTTTAATGAGATGGTGGGCCGACAGGATTGTCCGGGAACCTTCCGGGGGCCGGAGTCCCCGAAGAAGGACTTTCTTCTTCGGGCCCCTCTTTCTTCCAGGGGATCGAGCTGTCAATGAATGCCTCTAAGATCGTATCAGGGGAATCCCCATCACTGGGCAGTCCTGTTTCGAGATTGACTTTGATAAACGTAATCCCGTTTGGGGGCTTAGGGGTTTCGATAGGAGTATTTCTCAGAGCCTGGTCCATGAAAGAAATCCAGATGGGGAGAGCTGCCCGAGCCCCGGTCTCATTTTTCCCCAAAGAAGTCTTGTCATCGAAACCCACCCAGACTCCCGCAAGAAGAGAGGGAGTATATCCGACGAACCATGCATCGGAATAATCGCTGGAGGTTCCGGTTTTTCCAGCGACCGGTCTTCCGAGAACTTTTGCCCTCTGGCCTGTCCCGTGCTCGACGACTCCCTCCAGGAGATAGGTCATGATAAAAGCATTTTGCGGGGAGATCACCCGTTCCTTTGGAACGGGTGGAGGCGTTGCAACTCTTTCATCCTCTTCCTCTTTTTCCTCCATTTCAACATAGGGGGTGTTTTCCTCAAGAACCTCACCTTCCATGGTGACAATCTTTTTGAGGAAGATGGGTTTGACACGTTCCCCTCCGTTTGCAAAGACGGCAAAGGCGGAAGTCAACTCGGGCATGGAAACCCCGGACGTACCAAGAGCGATGGAGAGATCCCTTTTGACGGGAGATTCGATCCCCAACCTTTTGATGAATTTAAGCGCGTAACCCACCCCGATGTCTTCAAGGATTTTGACGGTGACGACATTTCTGGAATAAGCCAAGGCATTCCGGAAAGTGATGGGCCCCATAAACTCCTGGTCATAATTCTTTGGTGCCCAGTAAGCTTCTCCATCGGGATCGGAGTACTCCACCGGAGAATCCAATAGGATAGTGGAAGGGGTATAGCCTTTCTCCAAAGCCGCGGCATAGATGACAGGCTTGAAGGCCGAACCGGGTTGTCTTCGAGAAGAGATCGCCCGGTTAAATTGACTCTCGCTGAAATCACGGCCTCCAACCATGGCCCGGACATACCCGGTTTTCGGGTCGAGGCAGAGCAAGGCACCCTGGACGAGAGGGTCTTGTTCTAAGGTGAACAGCGGCGGTTGCTCTTTTTTAGCAGATTCTTTGACACGAACATAAACCACATCACCCGGGTTGAGAAGATCTCCGGGGGTTTTCACTTTTTGCGGTTTGTAGCTCGGTGTGGGCTTGAGGGTGAGGGCCCAGGACATTTCGGAGAAAGGGAGAATCCCTTTTCGATCTTCCACCCAGATCGTGTAAAGCTTCTTGGACTCATCTTTGGAAAGGGTCACCCCTTCGAAAACCTCGTTGGTCGGAAGGGGGCGCGAGGATTCTTTCCTTTTGTTAAGAAGCTCCTTTACCTCCTTTGGCGGAAGTGTGTGGAGAGGGCCTCGGAATCCCTCTCTCTTGTCCAGTTCTCTTAGCCCTGTTTCCACGGATCGTTGCGCCGCTCTCTGAAGGGGGAGATCGAGGGTGGTGTAAATCCTCAACCCTTGCTGGTACAATTTTTCCTTTCCATATTTCCTCTCTACCTGTTGCCGGATGAATTCCGTGAAGTAAGGGGCCTTGCTGAAATAGGCGCTTTCTCGCGACTGAATTTTAAGAGGAGTCCGCAGAGCTGCTTCTTTCTGCTCCTGGGAGATCATGCCTAACTCGGTCATGCGGGTGAGAACGTA
This sequence comes from Thermodesulfobacteriota bacterium, assembly GCA_035319625.1. Taxonomy (GTDB): domain Bacteria; phylum Desulfobacterota; class BSN033; order BSN033; family UBA1163; genus UBA1163. The sequence goes on along the minus strand of DATHCH010000163.1, from coordinate 10,707 downwards.
GGCCTGGCGGTCCTTGGCCCTTCTAAAATTCGTGACGGGCGAATAACGAGTGGGGGCCTTGGCCAGGCCGGCCATCATGGCCATCTCCGCCAGATGGAGTTGCTCGATCCGCTTATTGAAGTAACTCTCGGAAGCGGCCTCCACACCGTAGGCTCCATTTCCCAAATAAATATTGTTGAGATAAAGGGTGAGGATGTCCTCTTTGGTCAAATCCCGCTCCAGACCAAAGGCGTAGGCAACCTCCCTTAGCTTTCGGTGCAAACTTCTTTTGGGCGTGAGAAAAAAAGTCTTGGTCACCTGCTGGGTGATCGTGCTCCCTCCCTGGACGATCCGTCCGGCCAGGAGATTCTTGAACATGGCGCGGAGTATGCCTTTATAATCAACGCCTTTATGCTGGAAAAATTCCGCATCCTCTGCGGCGATGAAAGCCTTTGCCAATAGTTTGGGAACCTGTTCGTAGGAAACGGGAATCCGGTTGTCCATCAAGAATTTTCCAACCACCTCATCTTCTTCCGAATAAACGACGGAATAGGCATTCAGGCGTCGTTCCTTTAGCGGCGTAAAATCAGGGAGGTGATGGGAGTAATAGAAGAAGAGCACGGCTCCAGAAATGAGAAATAAAAGGGTGCAGAGAATAAAGGTGTAGATGACGTAGAAAACCACTCCCTTTTTTTCTTTATTTTGGGGATGTATGTGGGTATTCATAGGGAGAAAGAATAAACCAAAAAAGGGAAAACTCTCCCGGCAGAGTCTTCCCTTTTTTGTGATCTCATCGTCGTGTGACTACCTTTTCTTCTTTGTCATTTTGGCATTTAAGTCTTCCACCTGTTTTTTCAAGGCCTCATTCTCGGCAGTCAGGGAAGCGATGGTCGCATCCTTTTCAGCGGCCTTCTGAATATCTTCCTTCAATTTTTGTATTTCGAGCTTTAGCCTGTCGTTATCCGCTCTGAGGGTGGCGTTTTCCGTTTTCAGTCTCTCATTCTCCGCCTTGATGTCTGCGCCACATCCTATTAGGGCCGAAACCAATAGGCCGATGAAGAGCAATGACAGGACCGCCGATATCGCTCTTTTCATCTTCCCATCACCTCCTTCTTGCTAAGGTCTGATAACCCATTTTACCACTCCAAATTATAGATAGGAGCTTAAAAAAAATCAAATAATTTTTTTAAACTTGACAACCCTTCCTTTTTTTGGCGATATTTTTAAAAATTTATTTGACGTCAGATCAGCCCTCCCTATTCTCTCATCCCTCACTTGTGTCAATGGGACGAGAAAAAATGGAACAAAGGCTGGCCTTCCGTTGTCTATAACATCATGGGAAGAACGGGTTTTCGATGAAGACTTCTCCCAGGATTCAAAGAGAGGTGATCGAAAGTTGCAAAGCAGGTGACCAAAGGGCCTTTGCAGAAATGGTTCTCCAGTCGCAGAAGAAGGTATTCAATATCGCTTACCGGATGTTGGGCAATTCGGAAGAGGCAAAGGATTTGGCTCAAGAAGTTTTTGTCTCCGTGTTCAACTCGATCAAGCATTTGAGGGAGGAGATCAAATTCGATTCCTGGCTCACTCAGATCACACTGAACCATTGCCGAAACCGTTGGAAATATTTAAAACGACGACAATATTTCAACTCCGATTCATTGGACGATCCAGTCGAGGCAGAAGACGGAGACGTGCCGAGGGCCATTTATGACCCTTCTGATAATCCTGAGACGCTCTACGAAAAGAAGATGATCCAGGAGCTTGTCCAGAGAGGACTTCAGAAGCTGAAGGAAGACCAGAGGGAATTACTTGTGTTGAGAGACCTTCAAGGGTTTTCATACGAAGAGATGTGCGAACTGCTTGGCCTTCCTGAGGGGACGATCAAATCGAAACTCCACAGGGCAAGGATGGATCTGAAGCAGGTATTGGAAAGGTTCGCCCATTAGCCGGAGAAGGAGAGCCTATGGATTGCGAGAAAGTGCGGGATCGATTTTCCTCGTTGTGGGATAAGGAGTTGACCCCGTTTGAAGAGAGAGCAGTCAAGGAACATCTTTCTTCGTGTCCGGACTGCCAGAAGGAATTTGAGCAATTCGAGAAAACGATGCGATGGCTTCACTCTGTGGGAGATGTGGAGGTGCCGGATGAATTTCTCCCCGGACTTTATAAGAAAATGAGGGAGCGGAAAGAAATCACCTCAGCCGAGAAGTCTAGGAAAAGATGGTTAAGCTTCCCGCTCCCGTTGAAACTTCCGGCTCAAGCAGTGGCCATGGTGGCCGTCATTTTCTTAGTGCTCTATCTCACCAAGATGATGCCGATGAGAGGGTATCATCCTAAAGAGACCGGGCAACCCTCTTCACCTCTTTCTTTAGAGAAGAGGCCTGAGCAGGTATTAGCCCAAAAAGAGGTGAAGAGCGAGCGAGGGAACTTGAAAATAGCTGCTGAAGCACCCCGTCCAAAGGATGTGGAGCAGGCCGAGACGGCTGTCCCGAGAAAGGCAGAGGCACCTCCTTCAGGCACAGAGGTCACGAAATACCAGACATTTGATCTGAAGGGGGCAGCGCGGAAAAAAGTTCCATCCTCAGAAGGGCCGGAGAAAATTGAGAACGGACCGTCTGCACAGGAGAAGTTAGCCTTGGCTTCGAAACCCGCTCAAGAAATCGTTCTGAAAATCTCCGATCGGGAAAAGGCGATTTCCGAGCTTCACAAACTGGTCAAACAATTTGGAGGAGAGATTGTCACGACAGAGGGGGATAAATTCCTTGCTTCTCTTCCCACAGGTTCATTTCCGCAGTTTGAGAAAGAGCTGGCCAGGCTGAGTTCCTCCACCGAAGCAGACGAGGCGATCATGAGAAAACCTGGCACAGGAAGTGTGAGAGCTCTTCAAGAAGCAAAGAAAGAAGTCGTTGAAGGAAAAGCGAAGGAGCCAGCAAAGCTTGTAGGCGATGAAGACAGTCGAATGATCGTCCGCATCCTCCTCGTTCAAGAATAGCCTCTTGAGCGGCCCCGTCCCCCTGCGAAAAAGCGGGGGATGGATTGAGTTTGACTTCCGGCCCTAAGTTTTGTATAAATAAAACCTATCATTTGTCCAGTTGACCCCAGTAGAAAGCCGTGTTTTCATAGGGGGATGAGCGGTATCCCGAAGTTAGATACCTTTCCGAAATGACGGAGATCAAAATCACGTCATTTCTAGATGAAGCTTTATCCTTCTCGGCGTTTCCCTGGCGTTTCGAAAGGGGAAGATTGCCCTTTGTAAAAAGAGGAGAGATCTTATGATCAGGCTATTGAAAATTCTTGGAATGGAATTGATCTTCTTGTTGCTCCTGTTCGGTTTTTACCAGAAGGGATGGACAGAGGAGAGATATACGGTCAAACCGGGGGATACGCTTTACGGGATTTCAAAATCGTTGGGTGTTAGCGTCGAGACATTGAAAAAAGCGAATGCCTTGGAGGAAGAATCGATCAAGCCGAAACAGGTTCTGACAATTCCATCCCGAGGAGGAAATAAAGCAGCAAACGTTGCAGGAAAACGTCCAAGCCGGGCCAGTAAGAAACTTTCAGATGGGACCGTCAAAAGCGCTTTGGGAGAAACGGATTCTTATGTCGTGCAGAAAGGAGATAGCCTTAACAGTATTTCAGAGAAGGTTGGCCTCTCGACAAAGGAAATTATGATGAGGAACGGCCTCCACACTTCGGGCTTGAAGATTGGTCAAATCCTTGTTCTTCGAAGAGACGGGAGCCGGTTGGATGAGGAGACAGAAGAATTGGGAGATGAAAAAGAAATGGCAGGGTCTTCGCAGGCAGAAGGGGAGAAAGGAGAGCCGGTCGCCTCCGTCCCTCTTGGAAAATGGAGTAATCCGGAAGAGAGAGGTCTTCTGGTAAGGGTTGCGAAGGCCTTTTTAGGGGTGCCCTACAAATTGGGGGGCTCCACGTTGAAAGGGATTGATTGTTCTGCCTTGGTAAAAAAGATCTACGAGGTTTTTAATATCCAACTTCCGAGAACTGCCCGGGAGCAGTTTACGGTGGGGAAAAGAGTTGAGAAGGATCAATTGGAGGAAGGGGATCTGGTCTTTTTCAGACGGGCCGGAAATAGGGCTCATGTGGGGATCTACGTGGGCGACAATCAATTTATTCACGCCTCTTTTTCTAGCAGGGAGGTGAGAATAGATCATTTGAATGCCCCTTATTACAGCGAACGCTTTCTCAGAGGAGTCCGGGTGATGGAATTGAAGAGGGAAATTTAGAGGAATGTCAAATGTCAGAGGCCAAAGTTCAAGAGCATTAACCTAACCATTTACTCGGACGAAGGAGAGTGCGTCATGATCATCGCCATAAACCCTAAAAATCCGCAACCCAGACTGATTCGAAGGGTTGTGGAGGTCCTCAAGGAAGGCGGTGTGGTCGGATATCCCACAGACACCATCTATGGAATCGGATGCGACCTTTTCAACCCTGAGGCGATCCGAAGAATTCATCGATTGAAGAAATTGGAGGGGAAGAAATTATTAAGTTTCATCTGCTCCGATTTGAAGGATATCAGTCGCTATGCCTATGTGTCCAACTATGCCTATAAAATGATGAAACGCTTACTCCCAGGTGCTTATACCTTCGTGTTAAAGGCAACGAAGTTGGTCCCAAAGATAGCCATGACCAAACAGAATACGGTGGGGATAAGAATCCCTGACAACAAGATATGCTTAGCCCTCGTCAAGGAATTAGGGCACCCGATTATCAGCACCAGTGTCTATAAACCCGATGAGGGACTGTACAATGATCCCTCGGGGATTGAAGAGCGGTTTGGAAAACAGTTAGACCTCGTCATCGATGGAGGGGTGATCGTCGCAGAACATTCCAGCATGATTGACATCACCGGTGATTCTCCGAGAGTCATTCGAGAAGGGAAAGGGGATATCAGCCTTTTCCGTTAAGAGTGGGCGGCGCGAGAAAGGAGAAGAGATGGGCCGAAAAAGTCTACCCCCGACTACCTTGCTTTTCCCCACCCCGGTGGTATTGGTGACTTGCGTAGATGAGGCGGGAAAACCCAATATCATCACCCTGGCTTGGGTGGGAGTGGTCAACTCAGAGCCTCCCATGATCGGTATCTCCATCCGGCCCGAACGATACTCCCATGTTTGTGTGAAGCGATCCAAAGAGTTTGTCGTTAATCCTCCTTCCGAAGAGATGGTCAGAAGGGTGGATGCCTGCGGTGTGCTTTCCGGCAGGGCGACAGACAAGTTTTCATCCATGGGATGGAAGCAGGTGCCCGGCCAAAAGGTGAAACCTCCCCTCATCGATGAATGTCCTGTTCAGATGGAATGCAAGGTTAAAGAAATACTTTCCTTAGGGAGCCACGACCTCTTCCTGGGTGAAGTTGTTGCCCTCCATGTCAAGGAAGAAGTTCAAAAAGAGAAAGGTCGAATCGATATTGCCAAGGCGCTCCCACTGGTTTTCTGTCCGGGTGCCAATGAGTATTGGAATCTCGCGAAATGCATCGGCCATTACGGGTTTACAAAAGGAAAACCTTGAGACGGGATTGCCGGGACCATACGGGCCCACCATGATCATTGACTGCCATACTCATATCTTTCCCGAGGAAGTAAGAAAGGGTCGAGAGGCCTTCTGTAAAAAGGACGACGGGTTTTCATCCATTTATAGGGATTCAAAGTCCAAGATGGTCGGGGTGGAGGATTTGATCGCCTCGATGGACGAATCCGGCATTGATCGGTCTGTCATTTGTGGGTTCCCTTGGACCCAGCCTGATCTCTGTTCCTTTCATAATCAATACCTGATGGCATCCGCCTCACGGTATCCGAATCGGTTGATTGTCTTTATTTCCCTTCTCTTTTCAAATCCGGATTGGTCAGGGAAAGAATTAGACCGGGCCCTGAATGGCGGGGCAAAGGGGGTAGGGGAGATCGCTTTCTACCAGGATGAAATGACTTCCCGGGATGTTCATTCCATGAAACCAATCCTTACCCAAATGGAGAAGCACGGCGTTCCTCTTCTTCTCCATACCAATGAGACGATCGGCCATTCCTACCCCGGGAAGGGAAGAACACCCCTTGAGAGTTTTTATGAACTCATCCTCTCTTTTCCAAAGCTTCCCATCATCCTGGCGCACTGGGGAGGTGGCCTTCCCTTCTACGAGTTGATGCCGGAGGTGGCGAAGGTGATGACCAATGTCTACTATGATACGGCGGGTTCGCCTTTTCTCTATTCGGGAAAGATTTATGCGATTGCCAGAGACATGGTAGGGGCGGAGAAGATCTTTTTTGGAACAGATTATCCACTGATCTCACCCCAGCGATATTTTAAAGAATTGGAAGAATCGAGCCTCTCAAAACAGGATCAGGAAAAGATCCTCGGTCTCAATTTTTCAAGATTGATTGAAGGAAGGATTAAAGGGAAGCCACCGTTGCCAAACTGTTCTTAAGGAAGGTAGAAATCCCCGTTGCCAAAATGGTCCCATCCTCTTTGGCCACATAAGCCTTTGCCCTGATTAATCTCTTGCTCATCTCTGTAATTTCGCCGTGGATACTTAATGGTTCGAGGATCGGAGCTGGCTTTTTGAACCTGACCTCTAAAGAAGCGGTCACCGCCTGATACCCTAATTCATAAACCAATTTTGCCATCGCTTCATCCAACAAGGTACTGATCATTCCTCCGTGGACGATCCCGTCCCAACCCTGGAAGGTCGGACTTGCGATAAAAGTCGATTTGAGGGTTTGCTTCTCCTTGTCGATCTCAAAACTCAATTGCAACCCATTCGGATTGTTCTTTCCACAGACAAAACAGTTTTCATAAGTTTCAAATTTCATCTTCTTCCTCGTTGACTTGATTTAATTGGTATCATATAGTTTTGATGAAAGCATTGTCAACTTCTGGAAAATTTTACGGACCGTTGAGTCTCCATTAGCCCCTTTTTAGAAAAGGGGGATAGAAGGGGATTTGCAAAACAGGAAAGAGATGAAGTTTGATGATCGCTATCTCGAATTAGCCGTCGCCGCGGCCGAAGAGGCAGGTCGGATCCAAATGTTCCATTTTGGTCATTCTCATCCGGTGGAGTACAAAGGAGAATTCAACCCAGTGACGGAGGTAGACCGGCTTTGTGAACGAGCTATCGTAAGAATGATCTCGAATGCTTTCCCAGAGCATGATATTCTGACAGAAGAAAGTCCTTTTGAGGGGAAAGGATCCCCATGGAGGTGGATTATCGATCCTCTTGATGGTACGACCAACTATTTTCACGGGTTTCCTTGTTTCTGCGTCTCCATCGGGCTTGAAATAGAAGGCGAGGTAAAGCTGGGAGTGGTTTATATTCCGACTCTCAAGGAACTCTTCCATGGGCAAAAAGGAAAGGGTGCCTTTCTCAACGGGAAGCGAATCGTTGTCTCAGAGATCGATAGGTTAAACAGAAGTTTTCTTTGCACCGGTTTCCCTTACGATGTCCATGAACATGCCGATTTCTATCTTCGCTATTTCCGCCAGTTTCTCACCAGGGGTTTTGCCATTCGGAGACCCGGTTCAGCTGCCATTGATCTTTCTTACTTAGCAGCGGGCCGCTTCGATGGTTTCTGGGAATTTAAACTCCACCCCTGGGATGTGGCAGCAGCGACCCTAATGATTACTGAAGCGGGAGGGAAGGTAAGCGATCTTGAAGGCCGACCCTACAATATCTATTCTGAAGAGATCCTAGCTTCCAATGGATTGGTTCATGAGGAAATGCTCCAGGCCATTCAGGAGATTAACGCAGAGCGCAAAGAGCATAGCGCATAGCGAATTTCATAAAAGAGACAGATTGTTGAAGAAGCAAACAGAACTTTTTCAGAAGAAGGAGACAGAAGTTTTTAAAAGAGAGGCCCCCCTTGCCGATAGAATGAGGCCTCGAACATTGAACGAATTTGTCGGCCAGGATCACCTCCTGGGGCAGGGGAAGGTTCTCCGCCAGGCTATCGAATCCGATCACCTGCCATCCATGATTTTATGGGGACCTCCTGGGTCCGGCAAGACCACCTTAGCCATGATCATCGCCCCCACCACAGGTGCTCAATTCCTCGCCTTTAGTGCTGTCCTTTCCGGGGTGAAGGAGATCAAAGAGGTCATCCAAGAGGCAGAGGAAGAATGGAAATATAATAAGCGGCGGACGATCCTTTTTGTGGATGAGATCCATCGATTCAACAAAGCCCAGCAGGATGCTTTCCTCCCACACGTGGAGAGAGGGACCATCATCCTCATTGGAGCTACCACAGAAAACCCGTCCTTTGAAGTAATTTCCCCACTGCTATCGCGGACGAAAGTTTTTACCCTTCAACCCTTAAAGGAGGAAGAGATTGAATTGATTCTGAAGAGGGCTTTGACGGATAAAGAGAGGGGGTTGGGCAGGTACCAAACTGCAATCGAGCCAGAGGTCGTCAAAGGCATTTGCCAGTTGGCGAATGGAGACGCAAGGGCGGCCTTGAACACCTTAGAAATGCTCATCTTGACAACTTCACCCGACGAAGAGGGCATTCGCCAGATTAAGAAAGAAGATTTAAAAGATGTTCTTCAAAGGAAGGCCTACCTTTACGACAAGTCTGGGGAAGAACATTATAATCTCATTTCAGCATTGCACAAGAGCCTGAGAGGGAGCGACCCTGATGCAGCCCTTTACTGGCTTGGAAGAATGCTGGAGGCAGGGGAGGATCCCCTCTACGTTGCGCGCCGGATGATCCGCTTTGCCTCGGAAGATATTGGGATGGCGGATCCTCAGTCCTTACAGGTGGCGGTGGCGGCTCAGCAGGCCTTTCATTTTGTCGGCCTGCCGGAAGGGAATTTGGCCCTTGCCCAGGCGGCGGTTTATTTGGCCACAGCTCCAAAATCGAATGCTCTCTACACGGCATTTCAGAGGGTTCAGAGGGATGTTCGAGAGATCGAGAATATGCCCGTTCCGCTCCACATTCGGAATGCCCCTACCAAGTTGATGGAAGATCTGGGTTATGGGAAAGACTACAAGTATCCCCATGATTATCCGGACCACTTTGTTGAAGAGGAATACCTTCCTGAAAACCTCAAAGGAAGAACGTACTATCACCCAGCCGAACAGGGGTTTGAAAAAGAGATCAAAAGGAGGCTGGAATATTGGAGGAGGAAGAAAAACGAAAAGAAATAATTTACTTTGACTTGAAACCCATTTTCTGATAAGAATGACGTCGTTCCTTAATTTATTGGAGAAGAAAGATGGTTGAGAAAGCATTGACCAAGAGAGATCTGGAGCAGACATTTAGGGGATTTGAAAAACGCCAGGATAAGAAGTTGAAGACCCTTGAGGAGCGAGTAGATTCGAGGTTTAAAGGCCTCGAGGAACGGGTGGATTCAAAACTGAGAAGTCTTGAAGAGCGTGTGGTGCATCAATTTCACATAATCTCCGAGGGATTGGTTGACCAGATCAAGCTTTTAGCAGAAGGTCACGCAGGAATTATAGATAGACTCAATAGGATGGAAAAAGAAAATGAGCGGCAACATCAGGAGACCCGATCCCTTGTCAAGTTATCTTTCACCGAACTTGACAGGAGACTCACCGATCTTGAAATGCAAATGAAAGAAATGCGAGAGTGGAAAAAACGGGTCGAAGGGAGGTTACGAACATAGGTGGGTCAAAACCTGAGCTAAACGAATAAAATCTCACCGAATTAAGCCCCTCGAAGTCTTCCACAAGTCAACAATTCCAATAGGTGTTTAATGGTAAAGATTACTGAAAGAAACCTGCATGACCTTTCTGTTGCAGAAGAAGCCAGTGGGTTCTCACGCCAGTTTTTCGCAATGGTTTAGGCGGCCTTCTTTGTCGGCAAAGACTATTTCTCTTGCCCCCATACGGGTCTCCCTTCCTCTCTAGGCAAAGACCCTAAAATATAATCATGGTGTTTTGCCCATACCCTTGCCGCTTCTTCCAACTTGCTATTGCCACAATTCAGAAAATCTTCTGCCATGACTATATCGCCGTCTTTATTTAGAGCCTCAATCAAGAGGTCTTCAGCGTCAGGGTTGCCTCTCCGAATAAAAAATGCGTAAGCACCAGCTATTATCTCCGAATTTCTATCCTTTAGGACAGAAAGCAAAACGTCAACAGCACGGGTATCCTTTATCTTCCCAAGGGCACCGGCTGTGCTCCATCGGACACCTGCATCTTCATCCTTCAATGCAGCAATCAAAGGTTTAACAGCATGGGCATCCCCTGTCTCCAGAAGGGCCTCGGCTGCCTTCGATCGAACCTCTTCATTTTTATCCTTCAGGCTATTAATTAACCCGATTACATCCGCTTCTTGCGAATAGCCAACTGAAGACAAGAATGAGGAGATAAGTAAAGCTATCGTTATTGCCTTTATTAAATGATTCAATAGTTTAATTTTGTAATGCATTAATAGCCCCCCTAATTTTGCCCGAGAAAATGTCGCCTAACTCGTTCACATTCTGACTTGGCGCGGATATTCTGTCTGCGGATTACTGGTTGGAATATACACTTCTTTACAAAATATGTAAACTATTTAGTACAGCAAGGACTAAACACCATCACGATATTTGTTGAATTAATGTTTCTGTTTTACGCCGTCGCCGGTCATGGGGACGAAGATAACCGGAGCGACGTCGATGGGTTCGATTTTTCCTGACCGTTTGACGATTTTCTTTAACTCCTGTGTATAAGTCCCAACCGGAACAACCATTCGTCCTCCCTCTTTTAACTGGTCCATAAGAGGT
>DATHCH010000162.1:0-3274 GCA_035319625.1 Thermodesulfobacteriota bacterium | reverse complement strand
CATCCCCCTCGCGAAAAACGGGGTAACAAATACCACACTTTTTGTCATTAGTAAATGAATTTCGAAAAAATAGAAAGAGACAAAGGAGGTTTCACAAGTGAAGTGCCAAGAATCAGGTTTTTCGACAGTCTCTCCTGAAACACTCAAAATCGAGATTTGCCATAGGATTGAAGATTACAATCAGATATCTTATAGTGATTGGCAGGAACATAGGTGTGGCCGGCAGATCCATGTAGGACTGCGCCAGGATACCGTGTGCCATACGCTGCGGCTGAAAGGATCAAACGTGGATGAGAAAAAACCCGTGATGTCTTACGAAGACTTTCAAAAGACAGCATCGGACTACGGCGAAGACAAGGGACACGACTTTCTCACTGACCCTGCCGCTGTCGCAAAGGCCAGCGAAAAAGCGGAAGACGAAAAGGCGGTAAGCCACGGGGATATGCTCCGCGCGACCCGGGAAAAGCGCGGGTTTTCCCTTGAGGAGTTGGCCGCAAGAACCGGCATTGCACGAGACGCGCTGGCCCAAATTGAAGCCGGTGAGTTCATGCTGCCTCTGGGACAGCTAATAAAACTTAGCAAAGCCCTTTCTCTTCGGATGGCGGATGTCATATCTACAGGCGAAGAGTCGTTCACCATCGTGAGAGCGGATCAGCGTCAAAGTTTTTCTCGATTCGGAAAAGCCAGGGAAGCCAGCTACGGATACGAATACGAATCCCTGGCTGCCAGAAAGAAAGATCGGGCGATGGAGCCATTCATTGTTACGCTCCATCCCTCCGGAGCCGATGAGCCTTCTTCCCACGACGGACAGGAGTTCATCTACGTCCTGGATGGCGAAATGGAAGTCCTCATAGAGGACACCAGAGACGTCTTGAAACCCGGCGACTCTGTCTACTACGATTCCACGAGCATGCATCTGGTGAAAGCTCACGGAGGTAAGCCTGCAAAGATCCTCGCAGTGCTAATCAGCTGAGCGATGCGACTAAATGCCTTCTGAAACGACGAGATAGTGATGCTCTCGACTGGCTTGCGGCCATGACATCGCATCTCCCAAACAAGAGGGAGCAAATGGTCCGCTATTATGGCCACTATAGCATTGCCTCCCGTGGCCATCGGCAAAAGAAAAACCTCGATGACCTGATTCCCTCTATCCTGGAGCCTGAAGATTTAAAACCCAACCGCACCTGGGCCCGACTGATTCAAAAAATATATGAGGTTGATTCCCTAACCTGTTCCAAGTGCCAGGGGCAGATGAGAATCTTCGCTTTATCGAGGAAGAAGAGGTGATCGAGAATATCCTCAAGCATCTTGGCCTTTAGGACATAAAGATCAGACCCCCGCCCAAGGTGAAGGCACCCTCCCCAACGATTTCCGTCGATGATTCAGATTCCCAGGTTCCATTTTCTACCCATCCCTTCTATCCAGACCCCGATTACCCAATACATTCTTGTATGGGCTGATAACCCCGCGAACCCTCTATTCAAAATTTTAACCAATAATCCTCAGTTTTGAGTTCGATCTAAAGATAACGACTTGTAGGTGGAATCCTCGAAAAGGAAATCAATATTCAATTATCAAAGAGCAAAGCCAAGGTCAAAAATAACCCTGCCTTCTTGTCTCTTCCATTGCCTTCTAAGGAATATAAGAAACGTTGGCAAACTGCCTTTTCAACTATGAATAACTCTTTTTAGCGATTCCATTCCTTTCAGAATGTGGAAACTCCTTTACCTATTATTAAAGAAACAATTAGGGACTTCTGTGAAAACCCCTTCCACCTTCGTTTTTTATTAAAATATCGGAGTTTTGAAAAAAGAACATGATTATACAGACTTATCATGACAGAGGGAATTTGGTATAAGAATTGCTTGCTTTTATTATGTTCTTGCCCAAACGACAAGCGGAGTAAGTATCAACAGAGATACATCCTCCACCCGAGGAAAGGCAGGGGGCAGTCCCCTGACTCCGCTCCAAAATAATTTGATTTTGTTTAATTCCGAACTGGCGCTATTGAATTTGGCAGATAATGTGCTTTTCCCAGGGCGGCGGTTGATTCCGCTCATCTTCATGTGTCTTCACCTTTTAAAGCACCTTCGGGGGGTGGATTAGGCAAACCCCTCGCCAATTATGTTAAAAAGGGCGGGGTCAGAAATGACCCTGCCTCTTTTTGTTGAACACTTCTTCCGCAAATCGTTAAGTCACCTGCTTATCCTGGAGCAAAGACTTGTAGGTGGAGTCCTCATCCCCCTTTCTGAAGATAACTTCCTGTAGTCAATAAAGCGCCCATCTTCCCTTCCAATGCAGATTTCAACTGGATATCTTCGGTTTTGGCAAAGTGCAGGTATTGGCAAGAAATTAAAAGTATTAGATTCAATCCTTCGGCAAAGAGTCAATGAACTCCTCAATAGCCTTATTGACATCCTTGGGCTTCTCAAGATTCAATAAGTGGCCGGCATTCTCAAATCGGATGAGTTTTGAACCTGGGATTTGTTCGTGCAGATAGTCCTGACACTTCGGAACAGTGAGTTTATCTAGGGTTCCGGAAAAAATTAGGCAAGGGATTTTTATTTCTTTGATTCTCGCAAGGAGATCGAATTTATCGCAAGCTTGAAAGTCGCGATAAACCACTTCAGGGCCACATTTTCTTGCCTCTTCCTGGATACGCTCAATGATTTCCTGCGGGGTCGACTTTACGAAGGCGAACTGGGGGAGAAAAAAATTGATGTAAGCCACAAACTTATTTCGGATCATTTCAAACAGCTCAGGCATAACCGTTAGCTTTGCACCGGTGCTGAAAAGAATAATTGCAGAAAGCCTCTCAGGATAAGTCAGGGCAAACTCCTGTGTAATGGCGCCGCCCATTGACAGGCCTGCAAGCACAACATTTTTAAGATCGAGTCCGACAATAAAGTCCTGGACGGCATTGACATAGCCTGCAATGGTCGTTTCGCCTTTTCTCTGGCCGAGGCCGTGTCCAGGCAGGTTTATCGCGACCGTATTATATTTTAATGAAAGATATTCCATTTGGGGTATCCACATTTGGTGACTACCACCGGATCCGTGCACGAAGACAATTGTCCTCCGGTTCTGCAGGATGCTATCCTGGCCGAGCAAACATCCGATCCCCTTAACCACTGTTTCTTTCATTAAATCCTCCTTTAAGGCCATGATTGTTTTGAAAACTTAAAATGCTTTGTTTGGTCTGTCAACCACACCGGGGCACGCCTATGTAATTGCATCAACTCATAGCATATAAAGTTTCGATTACTGCCATTGA
>DATHCH010000161.1:0-4033 GCA_035319625.1 Thermodesulfobacteriota bacterium | reverse complement strand
GCGAGACATCACACGTACCCATATAGTACGGAGCAACTCCTGTGCCAATCTATCTCCAAAAGAATTTAAAAGACGTTCTACAGCGTCTCTAAACTGTATTATGCAATATATTTAACTGCTTGCTGAGGTCTATGGCAGTTGGATGATTCCGATTCTGGTAAAACACAAAGCCGTAAAGCTTAGTTAAAACCGGAATGATTTGTCGACTCTTTTTAACCGTTTTCCTCTTGAATTTCAACTAATCACAGGTTTCGACAATTTCGATGACCAATTCGACAAAAATCTCCGGTCGAGTTATCTCTCCAGGCACAGATTCAAATTTGGTTTCTTAAACCAAGTGGTTTGTAAATGAATTTTACCAATAGGGATTAAGAGCATTTAACAGGGCTTTAAAATGACTTTAATTCCCTCTTCTTTTTTTTGTCTATTTTTCGAGTGATGTATCTTTGAATTTAATTGCGACACCCTCTGCTCGAACAGGAGCCTTCAGTAAAAACCATGCATCCGCATCCCGGGTATCCGACCTTAACTGATTCTCCACGGACTTTATAAAGACTCCATCAGCACCTATTTCCATTGCCTTCTGTTTGAACCTTCCCAACATCCCTTTCTCAGTCTGTGCCTTGACTTCAATCGTCCCCATCTCCATATAAGGCCTATCTGGTTTGTCCCAATAATAGATCACCGCACTACTTGTTGGAGAATAGGTTTTAGAGCTTGAAGGGAAGTATTTGGTGCTGGCACAACCCAATAGAGGTAAAAGGGCTATGACAGTTACAGATAATAATCTGTTCACATATTTATTTTTCATAATTAATCCCTTTCTCCTTTCAGGGAGTGTCCCAACACACGGATAACCATCTGTTTGAGGCAACTCCTGTGTTGATCTATCTCCAGAAGAATTCAAAAGACGTTCTGCAGCGTCTTTAAACTGAGTTATCCAATATATTTAACTGCTTGCTGAGGTCTATGACAGTTGGATGATTCCGATTCTGGTAAAACACAAAGCCGTAAAGCTTTGTTGAAACCGGAATGCTTTTTCGACTCCTTTTAACTGTTTTCTTCTTCAATTTCAACTAATCATGGGTTTGGACAATTTTGATGCCCAATTCGACAAGAACCTCCGATCGGCTCATCTCCTTGGGCACAAATTCAAATTTTAATTTCTTAAGGCGAGTAATTTACCAATAAATCGA
Organism: Thermodesulfobacteriota bacterium; assembly: GCA_035319625.1. Classification (GTDB taxonomy): domain Bacteria; phylum Desulfobacterota; class BSN033; order BSN033; family UBA1163; genus UBA1163. Next base: position 2,837 of record DATHCH010000161.1, on the reverse strand, counting down.
AAGGGCTTATTTATTATTGATCTCCAGGTGAAAGGTTGTATTTTTCGGTATATTTAAAAATCAGTCTTCCAAGAAGAAAGCGTCGAATATTTGTTCGCCTGATCACTTTTAGGTCTGAATGGGAAGTGAGGATTATTGATGGCTTTGCGTTTCAATCGGCATATCAGCCCGACGAGCAGCATTAAATACACGATCAGGAAAACGCAAGTGAGCCACTCCCAGAACGCGAGGCTAAACACGAAGGGTACCCCACGATTACGCCAGACAAAGGGCGCCTGACCGAGTCCTCTGGCAAAACAATAAAGGTAGAGCTGGCTCAGACTCGTCCCCACCATGGGAATCAACGCCAGAACCGTCAAACTGATCCAGCTCCAGAACATGGTGCTATCCTTCAGGGCAGCACGGGAGAGTCCCTGCTTCACCACGAGGCCCGTGTTTGCCATCACGGAAAGCACAAGCGCGACGAATGCTATCATGGCCAGCACACCGTGTGCTTCAGAGGAGAAGGTGCGGGTGATGCCCGTCAGGATCATGGCTGCCAGCCCTAAAACCATAAAAACCCACCCCAACCTCGATCCCCATAGTGAAATGCCACGCAGACGTTCGTAGAAGAAACCGGGCAACGGAATCTGGATCAGTCCTGAAAGGGAGATGCCGAGGGCAATTACCCAATGGCCATGGGGATTTTCGTGCGGACGCAGCAGGCGGGAAATCACCATATAGCGCCAATCGTATTCACGCGGGAAGCGCTGAGCGGCAAGCCACACACCTCCAAAGAAGGTCAACCAAGCCACGGGCAGAACCACCCATTGGATGAACCATTCTGGAAGCCTGCCCAGAAACCAGTTTTTGATCATGGAGTCCTCACCCACACCGTCTCGATAAGGTGTTTTCTTGGTACGGCAGCGGATATGAATACTGTAAATCATTTTATACCTTTCTTTTTATCTTGAGTCAAAAAAATGGATTATAAGTTGCGTGAAGCGTGGTGTTTAGAAGGTGAAGAGGGAGATTCTTAGTAGGAGTAAGAACTCTCCTGTTCTCCTTATCAATTAATCTACCAAAAGAGCCGGGACCAAATTAGCCTGGTCGGAAATCAGAGGGTCAAAGTAAAAGGATCAGGTCTTTAATAATGGATCACCTCAACGGCTGTTTGTTTTCTTCGAGCTCGATTTCAAGCGCTTCAAGGATGCGCGATACCATCCCGTAATATCCAATGGTTGTTGTCAGCTCGACGACCTGCTCTTCAGTGAGAAAATCCCTGACCGCCCTAAATGTTTCTTCTGAAACGCGGATATTCTGCGCCACCTCATCGGTATACTGGAGAACCGCCCGTTCCTGATCGTTGAAGAGAGACGAAACTTTCCATTGGTGCAGCGTTTTGATCTGCTGCTCTGTGAGCCCTGCTCTCAGCCCGATGGGAACATGCTGCGTCCATTCATACCTGGCTCCTGCAAGATCGCCAGCTCGGAGAATCGCAAGTTCTCTGAGCTTCGGAGGGAGGCTCCCGTGAAAGAGTATGGCGTTTCCGAGCCGTAGAAAATCCCTGCCAACCCGGGGACAGTGTGCCATGACCTTGTGTATGTTAAGGACTTGACTTCCGCGCCGCTCCATGTTTTGAAAAACATCCTTCAATTCACCGTTGACCTGATCTTTTGAGGGGATCGATACTCTCGCCATGAATGCACATCTCCTCTCCACATGATATCGTGTATTTCACCCTATCTTGGAGCATTGCCCGCCGTCAACCGGAAGGATGACCGAGGTGATGAACTTAGCTTCGTCAGAGGCAAGGAAGAGCGCTGCGTAAGCCGTATCCCAGGCGTCGCCCATGCCTCCCTTGAGGGGCACCCTTTTATCTCTCATCTTGATCAGTTCATCCTTATCGATCCCCCTCGCCTGCGAAATGCCTTCAATCGCCATCGGTGTTTTCATCAGGCCGGGCATGATGGCATTGACGCGAATTCCTTTCTTAGCGTATTTCATGGCAATCGAATGGGTTAGGGCATTCACGCCGGCCTTCGATGTCTTGTAGGCCAACATGCTTACGCCACATACGGCGGCCGCAGAAGATATGTTGATAATGGAACCGCGCTCCTGTTGCTCCATGACGGGGAGAACATACTTACAGGTGAGAAACATCCCTTTCAGATTCACCCCGAATATACGATCCCAGTCATCTTCGGACAACTTTACCGGCCCTGCATCGCCTCTGCCGATTCCCACATTGTTCACGAGGATGTCAATTCGATGATGTCGTTTGACGCATTCATCGGCCATGGCCCGGCAATCTTCTGATTTTGTCACATCGGCTTTGAAGGCAAAGGCTTCACCGCCTTCCTTTTTGATCATGGCCTTCGTTTCCATGGCCGATTCCAACCGCCGGTCAACGAGCATGACCTTTGCCGCCTCCCGGGCGAAGAGAAGAGCCATGGCCCTTCCGTTCCCGATCGTGTCTCCAGGGGTCTGCCCGGCACCGACGACAATGGCGACCTTACCCTGCAAGCGGTTTCCCATATCATCCTCCACGACGTAGTTTGATAGGAACATCTGTATTTCGAAGGAAGTATAGGGGGAAATGGTCATGCTTGTCAATCCAATGGCAACTACACTTTGAGAATAGTCCTGGTTTTCAATCCCATATTGATGATTTGTTCTTAAATTGTGGGATCCTCGGGGATAACTTTAAGAACAGGGTTTCAGGAGAGACTGTCGAAAAACCTGATTCTTGGCACTTCACTTGTGAAACCTCCTTTGTCTCTTTCTATTTTTTCGAAATTCATTTACTAATGACAAAAAGTGTGGTATTTGTTACCCCGTTTTTCGCGAGGGGGATG
>DATHCH010000160.1:0-5855 GCA_035319625.1 Thermodesulfobacteriota bacterium | reverse complement strand
TATTCTTGATATAGGCTGTGGAGATGGAAAAGTAACAGCAGAAATCGCGACTTATGTTCCAAATGGTTCAGTTGTGGGTATAGATAATTCTACTTCAATGATTGAACTTGCAAAGAAGAATTATCCAACCGGCGGGCATCCTAACCTTTCGTTTATCTTAATGGACGCAACGGGTCTAACCTTTCATGAAAAATTTGATATTGTGTTTTCAAATGCGAGTTTGCATTGGATTAAAAACCATAGACCAGTATTAGAGGGCGTGTATCGAAGTCTCAAACCAAAAGGCAGGGTGCTTTTGGAAATGGGAGGCAGAGGAAATGCAGAAGGCTTTGTCTCCGTATTGAGGGACCTCGCGCAAAATCAGGTATGGCGGCATTATTTCTCTGATTTCGAGTTTTCCTATGGATTCCATGGATCTCACGAATACTCTCAATGGCTGAGGGAATCAGGCCTTGAACCTGAGCGTGTTGAGCTTATTCCAAAAGATATGGAGCATGATGGAGAATCCGGTTTAGCGGGATGGATACGAACAACGTGGATGCCAGTCACCGAGCGGATACCAGAAAACCAGCGAGATCGATTTATTAATGAGCTGGTCTCTGCATATATTAACCAAGTTCCACTCGATACCAATGGCAAGGCCCATGTTGCGATGGTGAGGTTAGAAGTCGAAGCTATTAAGAATGCATAGCAGCAGGTCCAGACTGACAAAAGAACCTGCCCGGTTTTGTATCCGATAGAAAAGGGGACGATCCTCTTTTTAAATAGAGCCGTCCCCTTTTTGTACGGATTAAGTTGATTAATGCGGATGAACGAACATGCGAGGCCGTTGGGTCATTCCGACTTGCTCTTCGGGTTTGATATCTCCTCGGACACCAATCTTTACTTTCTTTAGAGGAATATTCTTGCCTGATGCTGCAATTGCCTCCTCTGTGGCTTTGACCAATCCGAAGCAGCAGGGGACTTCCATATACGGAACCGTAACGGTTTTAATGGAATTCGCCTTAAAGACCTCTGTCAACTTTTCCTTATAATACTGGATGTCGTCAAGTTTTGGACAGCCGACAACGACGAGTTTGCCTTTGAGGAAGTCTCGATGGAAGTCGGGATAGGCGAACGGAACGCAGTCAGCCGCTATTAAAAGATCCGCATCCTCAAAATAAGGAGCATTGACGGGTACTAATTTTAACTGGATAGGCCATTGAGTAAGCTGAGAGACGGAGCGTGTGGTTGAAACAGTTTCTGTCTGGGTTTCAGGGGCCTTAAAATGCATTGCTCTTGAGGAAGGACATCCAGTGAACATTAGAGAAGGTTGAGGCTCAGGTTTAGGTTGAGATTGCTTCTGCTTATGAAGGTAAGTGTCTACTGCCTTTTCATCAAAATCTTCTGCTTCCCTTTCGATAACGGTGATGGCATCCTCGGGACAATGTCCGAGACAGGCTCCCAGGCCATCGCAGAACTTCTCACTCATCAACTTCGCCTTGCCATCAACGATCTGAAGAGCCCCTTCAGCACAATTGGGAATGCAGAGACCGCAACCATTACATTTCTCCTCATCAATCTTAACAATCTTTCTTGTCGCCATGTATTTCCTCCTTTTAAATATTTTAATCAGTTCCTGATACGAAGAGCGAGCACGGTTACATATCTTGATAAGAAGATAACTCACCCTTGAATCTTTTACCTTGATCTAAGTCAAAAGGTGAAAAAATTTTTAACCCATTGATTTCATAATGGATTTTTCTAGAGGAAACGGTCGGCATAAGCCTTTATTTTATTGATAAAAATCTTGACATCCAAATTGATTAGTGATATCAAATGCCTCTGTAAAGACCGTTTTGAAAAAGGAGGGCAAAGAGTTGGCTAAAGGGGTTGTGAAATGGTTTGATACCAAGAAGGGCTATGGATTTATCGAGCAGCATGGTGGAGACGATGTGTTTGTGCACTATTCGGGGATCACGGGGGACGGTTTTAAGTCTCTTCGTGCGGGAGAGGAGGTAGAGTTCGAGATTGCCGATGGTCCGAAAGGGCCTCAGGCAACCAATGTCATCAAGCCGACCTGACCTACAAATCCCTCAACCCCCTTTACTAAAGGGGGGCGAGGTGGGATGGATCAAAGAGCCTTTTAAAGGGTTTCTCCAATTGGTTTAGGAGACGAAAGGGTTTCTTTGTTCCGATCTTTCCTCTTTACATAATCCTTTGTTCCCAAATATCAGTCAGAAAAAGAGCTCACGGTCCTATGGCAAGAGTGAAGATGCCCGTATTGTTAGGACGATGAACTTTAAACGATGAACCGTGAGCAGTTCATTGTTCATTGCACATCGTTCATAGTTTCTTTCCCAACAACATCGGGTTCGTAACCGTACCCCTAACCAATGAACTCGTTCGATATTCATCCTTCCTGACGGGGAGGAGCCGATGGGTTGACTTTATGAAGCCGGGTTTATTAAATTTGGGTGGTAAGAAAGTGAAAAAGAATGAAGGCATTTAGAACTCTTAAGAATGATATTCTTGCAAACCGGCGGCAAATCCTGATTGGACTCATGGCTTTGCTCATCGTGGATGTTCTTCAACTGTTCATACCAAGGGTCATCAAATATGCCGTCGACGACCTCACCTTGGGGACTGCATCTCCGTTTGGTCTTCTTGTCTATGGATTAGAAGTCCTCCTCCTTGCGTTGGGCATTGGCAGTCTTCGATATGTCTGGAGGTATTTCCTGCTGGGGGCGGCGCGTCAAATCGAAAAGGCACTCAGGGATCGCCTCTTTATTCACCTCCAGACCCTCTCACCTTCCTATTTCTCCCATACCAAAGTAGGTGACTTGATGGCCCACGCCACCAATGACATCGAGGCGGTCCGGATGGCCATGTCAATGGGAGTCGTATTCTTAGTGGATACGATTATCTTGGGAGTGCTGACGATCTTTTTCATGATTTATATCAGCTCCAAATTAACCCTTTTTGCCATTCTTCCCATGCCATTGATCACGCTGATCACTCTCTTCTTCAGCCAGGCGATCCACTACCGTTTTGAAACAGTTCAGAAGACCTTTGCCTCTCTCACTGAAAGGGTGAGGGAGGCCGTTGCAGGTATCCGAGTGATCAAAGCCTATGTCCTCGAAGAGAGGGAAGGGCAGAAGCTCTCTCAGCTGAGCCAGGATTATACTCGGAAAAATTTGAATGTGGTCAAAGTGTGGGGAATGTTTTTCCCCATCATCCTTTTTTTCTCCAATCTCTCCATGGCCATCGTCCTCTACGTGGGCGGAAAGTTGACGATCCTTCAGTCGATCTCCACGGGTGATTTCGTGGCCTTCATGAGCTATCTGGGACTGCTCGCGTGGCCGATGATGGCCTTGGGCTGGGGGGTCAATATGATCCAACGGGGTGGCGCTTCCATGGAGCGCCTCAAGCGAATTTTTGCAGAGACTCCTGAAATCTTCGACGCTTCACGGGTCATTCCGTCAAGACCGTTGAATGGTGGAATTGAAATCAGAGATCTCACCTTTTCTCCGGGAAACGGGGCGAGTCCTCTGCTCCGAGACATTCATCTCACGATCAAAATTGGAGAGAGAATGGTCCTTGTGGGAAGGACTGGGTCCGGAAAGACGATTTTCTGCAACCTGGTGGCAAGAATTTTGGAACCTCCTAGGGGTTGTTTGTTCTTCGATGGGGTTGAAATTCATGAGATCCCTCTTCAGGTGCTGAGGAGATCCATCGGGTATGTGCCACAGGATACCTTCCTCTTTTCAGATACGGTCCGTGAGAACATTGCCTTTGGAAAGCTCGATGCCACAGACAAAGAGATCGAAAAGGCGGCACAGCTCGCACAGATTTACGATGAGATCATGGGGTTTCCGGAAGGAATGAATACGATGGTTGGGGAGAAAGGGATTACCCTCTCCGGAGGACAGAGGCAGAGGATTGCGATTGCCCGGGCCATCCTTATGGATCCGCCCATCTTCATCTTGGATGATGCCCTCTCTTCGGTGGATATCCAGACGGAAGAACGAATTCTGGAGGGATTGGAGAATTTCATGAAGGGGAAGACGAGCTTCCTCGTCACCCATCGAATCGCTCCCCTCCGGAGAGCCGATCGGATTGTTGTCCTTGAAGAGGGAAGGGTGGCGGAAGTGGGGGACCACAAAATCCTTCTCTCGAAAGGTGGAATTTATGCGGACCTCTATTGGCAGAGACAATTGGAAGAAGAACTGGAGAAGGAGTGAATCTTAATGTCAAATGTCAAACCTCCGAGTTCAAATGAAGGTCAAATTTCAAAGATCAAATGGAAGATATTTTGATATTTAGGCATTTGACATTGGTTTGAAATTTGCCTGCCTGCGCGAAGCCGCTACCGCGAAGGCAGGGATTTTGGCATTTGAAATTCGCGGTCTCAAGGTATGTACACCGATTACGGCTACATGGAAGAAGGCAAATTGGGGAAACCCTACGACCTGAAGCTGATGGCCAGGTTAGGGGGTTTTCTAAGGCCCTACTGGGGGCTGATGGCTCTCTCCCTTGTTTTTGTATTGGTCATGGCGGGTTTAGATCTCCTCATCCCTTATCTCACCAAAGAAGCGATCGATCGCTACATCGTTGTAGGAGCAAGAGAAGTCGTCTTGCGAGGAGATGGTTCTTCGGAGGAGCACCGCTTCTGGAGTCAATATGGGCAGAGGTTTATTCCGATGGGAGAACCGGGGAGATTTCTTCTCCCGCCGGATGCGCTGCAATCGATGGACCGGAAGGAGATAGCACGTTTCGAGAAGTACGGTCTCGTCACGGAAAACCGGTATTACCTGTTTGTTCCCAAAAATCCGGGTGAGGAGGCCATCTTAAAAAAATATCCGTCCGCTTTTAAGAGAAGCGGTTGCCACTGGTTCATCTCCCTTGATCGGATAAAAGAATTAAAAAGAGAGGACCTCCTCGTCCTGAGAGGGAAGGATGTCGAAGGGGTTTTTCACATCGCCCTCTTCGTGGTTCTCATTCTGGCCGTCAATTTTGGATTAAATTTCTATCAGGTCTATGCTATGGAGTTGGCGGGTCAAAAGATGATGCACGATCTTCGGATGAAGGTTTTCTCCCACCTCCAGGGACTCGATGTCTCCTTTTTTGATAGGAATCCGGTGGGAAGGCTGGTCACCCGGCTGACCAACGATATCCAAAACGTCCACGAGATGTTCACTTCCGTCGTCATCAACCTACTAAAGGATGTCCTTCTGGTGGTCGGGATCCTCCTCCTCCTTCTTCAGCTCAACCGCGAGCTGGCCCTGGTCTCTTTTTCCGTCATTCCCTTGATCTTCGTCATCACGCTCTTCTTCAGCCGTCAGGCCAGGGATGCGTTTCGGGAGATCCGTTCGAAGATCGCCCAGATGAATTCTTTTTTCCACGAAAATTTCTCGGGCATCAAAGTGGTTCAACTCTTTCAAAGAGAAAGGGAGAACACGCAGCGGTTCGAAAAAATCAACGAGGCGTATTACCTGGCGAACATGAAGCAAATCTCCATCTACGCCTTCTTTGTTCCCCTCGTTGAAATCCTGAGTTCAGCGGCCATCGGCCTTCTCCTCTGGTACGGAGGAGGAAGGGTGATTCAGGATACGATCACACTTGGCGTCCTGGTCGCCTTTCTTTCGTATATTCGGATGTTTTTCCAGCCTATCCGGGACCTTTCCGAGAAATATAATGTCCTTCAGTCAGCCATGGCCTCCCTGGAAAGGATCTTCTCATTGCTCGACGAGAAGCGAAAGATCCACAAGCCTCTTTCTCCTGTAACAGAGGGGATGAGGGGTGACGTCGAATTTCGTCATGTCTCCTTCTCCTACAACGGGGAAGACAACGTCCTGAAGGATGTTTCATTCTCT
>DATHCH010000159.1:0-6699 GCA_035319625.1 Thermodesulfobacteriota bacterium | reverse complement strand
TTGTAATTTTTTACAAAAAGCGGGAATAACTCAGCGGTAGAGTGCAACCTTGCCAAGGTTGAAGTCGCGGGTTCAAATCCCGTTTCCCGCTCCAAAGGCGGCATAGCCAAGTGGTAAGGCGACGGTCTGCAAAACCGTTATCCACCGGTTCAAATCCGGTTGCCGCCTCCAGGAAAAAGCGAAGGGGTTACAGGTCGGATGAATGACCCGTAGCCACTTTTATTTTATTGGTGGCGTGATAACCTGCGGATCTAATCCATCCCATTTCCCCAAAAAGGGAAAATATTTTTCCAAAAAAAGTAAAGCCTTTCCCTTTTCTCGGGGCCTCAGGTTTTAGAGGGCTTTCTCAAAATTGCCCAACTCCTCGAAGACTTGAGCTATTTCATAATTGTTGGGGTATGTTAATGCTGCCGGTATATATTTTGCTCCGATATCCCTTGTCTTTCGCAAGTAGGCTGATGTGTCACGGGTTAGATTATGAAGACAGTGGACCAACTTGTGTCAGAGTGGACTGAAGAAGAAAGAGAAAACCTGAAAGATCTCATCCAAGAATGTCGTGAGAGGGAGAGAAAATCATTAGAAAGGGTGAAGAGGGGTGATGAAAACCTAACCAAGCTCACCGAATCCCTACAGTCCTTTTTATCAAGCTGGTATGAGATTAAAGAGAGAACCGAAAAATTGGCAGACGACCTATTGGGGATTTACCTACGTTTTAATCACAGCGAAATGGCTTCCTCATAAGGTAGAATACTCTATTTTTTCCCTTCGGTCCGTGCCTTGTTCTTACGGGTTAACGCGTTCCCCCTTGATCATTGACACCATACTCCAAATCTAATACACTTTTATCGATCCCCAAGCCATCCGCTATCAGCCTCATCACCCATGACATGGCCGTATGGCTTAGGATAATATTGAAGCGCCCCGCTTATCCCGTCAAGACGGGACAGGTACAGCGGGGCTTCCCGGCATTGTAATATCATTCATGTTGTGCCCCTTAACCCCTCCTCTCCCGCTCTTGGCGGGACGGGGCACGGTCCGGCCAGACCCTGCTTCTGCTATGTCTGAATAGAAGAGGAGTTCATGAGACGGATAACTGTTTTACTTGTCATTCTCGCCGCAGTCACCAGTACGGCCCTATCTTCCCATGGGGCCCAATCCAAAGATGATCCATGGAGAAAAGTGGACCGGGGATTATATATTGGGGAGTTTACGTCCCGGGAGAAATCAAAGGTCAACGATTCAAAGATCACGATTGTGAAGGCTGACCCAAGGGTTTATTCGTTCAAGCTTTTGTGTGCTTCGGAGCACGGTAAAATAAAGATGACAGCAAAGGAATGGTGTCAAAAGCACAATCTCCTCTCTGCTATTAATGCGGGAATGTATCAAGAGGATGGGATGAGAAGCGTTGGCTACATGAAAAACTTCGGTCATATTAACAATCCAAAAATTAACGCCGCTTATAAAGCCGTTTTGGCGTTTAATCCGATCGAACCCATTCTCCCAGAGATTCAGATTATTGATCTGAAGTGTCAAGATTTCGAAAGGCTAAGGTTCAAGTATCAAACACTTGTCCAGAATATAAGGATGATTAGTTGCGAGCAAGAGAATGTCTGGAGCAAACAGGATAAGATATGGAGTATGGCTGTTTTCGGCATAGACAAAGGTGGGAATGCATTGCTGATCTTTACGGAGTCTCCTTATTCAGGGTATGACTTTGCGTATGTGTTGTTATCGCTTCCTATTTCAATTTATAACGCAATGTATTTGGAGGGAGGACAGCAAGCCAACCTATATTTTTCAGCGAATGACGTTGAGTTCGACAGAATTGGTCGGCCAATAAGCCTCGATGGAAGTGATCGCATACCCGCTGCCCGGCCAATTCCGAACGTCATTGGGATAGCAAAGAGACCGAAAAGAGCCATTTATTAGAGACGCCAACATAGGATTAGACCTTCTCATGTCACCCGGGTCCAGCAAAAAACTCTTATTACATTGTCTGCGGAAAAGAAGATTTTTAGAAAGAGGAGTTTTCGGAAACGGCGAGGCTTGTAAATCAAAAGAAGAAGAGGAAAAATAAAGAGACATAATATAGAAAGGAGGTTTGTGATTATGAAACATATCTTAATAGCTGTTTTTGTGGGTGCCGCCCTTTTGTTAGGGAATTCTTCGTGTGCCACCGTACCCACGGAACCTCTGGGTGAGGGCGAACTAAGATTATTAAGGATAAACGTTCCTGAACATGGGAATCTGGTAGTGAACATGTTTTATACCGCTGATATTAGTTTCGAGGCTGACGGTAAGCCAGAGATTAGTAGAGTCATTTGCTACTGTTCAGGTGAGGGGCCGTACTATTACAAGATAAGGGATATAACATATGGATCGCCAGGAAGTTTCACCATAGACTTTTCCGCCCCTGAAGCCGGTTCACAAAGATTGGAATGCTATGCGGATTATGTCCGTGACGGGAAGAGGCGACGGACTAATAGCGTATTCTCTCATTTCTTTGGTATTTCAGACTGAGGGGTTTTAAGTTTTTCTAAAAGGGATAGATTTCACTTGGTAATTGGCCTATTCAAATATTTTGGTTGCGATAAGGCTTAACCACCATAATTCAATGAGAGAGGACAAAAGAAAATTGAATGAAAGGGGGAAGGCTATGACCGAGAAAGAAGAGGCGGTCGGTTATTACACCGAAGATGGAGATATTTACTGTGTGGAATGCATTAATAAAAACAGTGGAATAATGAAAAAGATTGAGCAAGCCATTACGGGCGAGGATTCGGGAAAAAGTCTATATGTTTGTGATGGATGCAGGAAAGAAATTAAATAGACTGAGATTGAAATGCCATTTGGAAAGGCGATGGCGAGGGTGGCGGCTAACCCGATTTCAGTTTCCAGACAAGGTGTAAATAGTCGACTGAAGAAAAGGATACTCTCTGACAAGCTCAAGAAAGGGCAAAGGTTATCGTATGACGGAGTTGTCCATGAGTTTAGTATTAGTAGATGGGCTGCCCACAAAGTAATTTCCCAATTGAAAAAAGACGGGCTCTTAGTTTCTGGGGACAAAACGGGGTCGTTTGTTGTTTAATCTTCAGGAAATATCTAGATTTACCAATCTATTTCAAGGCTTCCATGTGCCTAATTTTTAGGCAAAATGATGGAGGCGCCGTCTCTCAAGGGAAAGACAGCCCATTTCCACAATGATTCAACATCGATTGTGGATTAATGAGAAAAATCTATTAGACTCCAGTCGCTGCTTGAAGGTCATACCCTCACAATCGTTCTGCGTAGCTTGAAGTTTCGTGGTCATTTTTGTAAAGAGAAACGCAAATTTGTCATAATCTCCTTGAAAAAAATTCCAACGATTCCCTGAAATCAAGGAATTTAAATGGATTATGAGTTTTAAAACGAATGGCACGTTATTTGCTGCTATGCAATCGGCTCTCACAATGGCAAAGATCATTGTTAAATATCTTGGGGCTCACGTTGAGGATGACCAAGTTGATCTTTTCATCAAAGAGATGGAGGAGATTCTGAAGAGGTTTGCAGGACAGGCCTATCATTTTCGTTATGCTGTTGAGAGACCCTATTTCGATGGAGATGATAAAAGATCTAAAACACCAATAGGCAGCAGGTCGTGAGTCACAGGGAAGCGTCATGAGCCCCACGGCTTGTGCCGGAGGCTATTTGAGGCGGTCTCTATGCCTTGTTCGTTCTTGCTCCCATTCCTGCGGCAGGTAAGGTAGTTCTCAAATCCGCAATCTGAGATTAGTCTTCAAACGTAGCACCCGTATTGGCAGATGTCACGAGTCTTGCATATCGTTTGAGATAACCCTTCAGTTCTTTCTTGGGCGCTTTCCACCTGGATAATCTCTCTTTTAATTCTTCGTTGGAAATGAGGAGGTTGAGTCTCTTTCCAGGAATATCAATCTCAATCTGGTCCCCATTCCGCACCACCGCAATAGGCCCACCCACCGCAGCTTCCGGAGAGATGTGGCCGATGGCGGCTCCGCGGGTTCCTCCTGAAAAACGGCCATCGGTGAGCAAGGCCACATCCCGATCTCTTCCGACGCCGACCATCGCCGACGTGGGAGCCAGCATCTCCCTCATTCCCGGTCCACCTTTTGGGCCTTCGTACCGGATGACCAGGACCTCACCTTTTTTGATCTTTCTGTCGAGGATAACCTTGATGGCCTCATCTTCGGAATCAAAGACTCTGGCCGGCCCTCGATGTTTGAGCATGGCCTCATCCACGGCCGATTGTTTTACCACGGCGCCCTCGGGAGCTAAATTCCCGAAGAGAACGGTCAAACCTCCTGTGGCGTGATAGGGTCTTTCTATCGGGCGGATTACTTCTGGATTAAAGATTTTTTTCCCCTTAAGATTTTCTCCAATCGATTTTCCGGTAACCGTCAATGGATCTTCATGGATCAATCCTGCTCGACTCAACTCCTTCATCAGGGCTGGAATGCCTCCGGCGTGATGAAGATCCTGGATATGATGAGGCCCGCCCGGTGACATATTACAGACATGAGGCGTCTTCCCGCTGATTTCATTGAAAACCTGTAGAGAAAGTTTAATCCCTGCCTCCCTTGCGATCGCAGGAAGATGAAGTGCAGTATTGGTGGAGCCCCCAAAGGCCATATCTACTGTGACCGCATTTTCAAAGGCCTCTTTTGTCAGGATTTTAGAAGGCGTCAGATTTTTTTTGATCAATTTCATGATCTGAATCCCTGATTTCTTTCCCAAACGTATTCTTTCGGCAAAGACGGCTGGGATGGTGCCGTTATAAGGAAGTGACAGACCGAGGACCTCTGTAAGGCAATTCATAGAATTAGCAGTGAACATTCCTGCACAGGAGCCCACCCCCGGACAAGCACACCCTTCGATCTCCCTGAGATCCTTTTCCGTCATCTCTCCCACCTTCACCTTTCCGACGGACTCGAATACGGTGATCAGGTCGATCTCCCGGCCCTGAAACTCGCCTGCCAGCATGGGACCCCCGCTCACAAGAAGGGTTGGAATATTAAGCCGGGCCGCTGCCATCATCATTCCGGGAATGATTTTGTCACAGTTTGGAATGAGGACCAGGCCATCGAAAGGGTAGGCCATGGCCATGGATTCGACCGAATCGGCAATCAATTCCCTTGAGCTGAGAGAATATTTCATTCCCTCATGTCCCATGATGATTCCGTCGCAGATACCGATCGTAAAGAATTCGAGGGGAGTTCCCCCGGCCATCCTGACCCCGGCTTTGACCGCATCGGAGAGTTGATGGAGATAGAGATGGCCTGGAATGACTTCATTGGCTGAGTTAGCAATTCCGATCATGGGCCGCGCAATCTCTTCATCCGTCAGGCCCAGGGCCTTGAAAAGGGAGCGGTGGGGTGCTCTTTCCAGCCCTTTTTTCATACTATCGGATCGCATTTATTCTCCTCCTTGCTGAGAATGGTGTCTGTATTTCGTGCCCGCTCATCGGAATACTTTTCTCACATCTAACATAAGATCTTTGTTGATACAAGGGAGGGGTTGACAAAGTGAGGTAAAACGTATATTCATAATTTCTAATCGGACACGATTCACTGACCGCGGATCACAAATATGCCTGGGTGGCGGAATTGGTAGACGCAAGGGACTTAAAATCCCTCGGTGGTCCCCCACCGTGCCGGTTCAATTCCGGCCCTAGGCACCAGTAAAAACAAGGAGTTAGCTACCTCAAGGCCAACCCCTTTTTTATTGGAATTTGGCCGATTGTGCCCAAATTGTGCCCACCGAATGGAAAAATTTTTTTGACTACTCATTCTGCACCCGTTTAAATGGAACCACTACCTTGCTCTGTTTCCTGTGATAGGCTTGCCTCTTCATTGCCGATTCTTTTAAGTCCTGGTCACTCACAATGTTGTATCTATCGAAGACACTCCGAGTTTTGTGGCCTGTCATTTCCATAACCACTCTTTCTGGTGTACCCGATCTCACTCCATTCCTAACTGCTGTTCTCCGGTAGTCATGAAAGAGTTTGGTTGGAACTTTCTTTTGATTCCCTTCTTCATCTTTGACCACTTTATAAAATCCTGCCTTGATACATGCCGATTCCCAGGCTTCACGAAAGTCCTTGATTTGCTCTCCATCTCTCTGGAAGAGGTAAGGGCAAGCCGGTTTTCGATTTGCTAAAGCTGCCTCAATATCTTTCCTCACTTCATCAATCATGTGGTATATTCGGCCTTTCTCATTCTTCGATTCTCCCGGATCAAGCCTTATGATGCCCTCGTTCATGTCCACTTTGTCAATGGTTCGGGAAAGGATCTCTTCTTTTCTCCATCCACTGTCATACGCAAGGGCAGCAACGGCTTTCAGGTAAGAGGGTAGGGCATCCTTGATTGCTGCATGTTCGTGCCACTCAAAGAATCCCTTCCTGATGTTCGATTCCTTCAACATGGGAATATAGGGAATGAGATTGACCTTGGGAGGGGTGCATTGTGCTCCAAGATGAAACATTCTCTTAAGTGCTGCCAATTCCCTGTTGATGGAGGCATTAGACATTCTTTGGTCCATTCGTTTATCGATGTAAGCATTGATTTTATCCGTGCTGATTTCGGTTGCCCTCATTCCCCTAAAAGACTTTTTAAGATATCTCACCGACCTCTCGGCCTTGACTAAAGTGTCTTTCCCATTGACCCGGTAGTCCGTGAGAAAATCCTC
>DATHCH010000158.1:0-5050 GCA_035319625.1 Thermodesulfobacteriota bacterium | reverse complement strand
TGATGATGCCCAACCGGATGGCCATTAATGCCTCGAAGTACACTTACGCCAACAACTTTCACCAGATGGTCCAGCACATGCAGGATATCGGGGGCGGCTTGACTACCACGGTGCCAGCCTTCCGGGATTGGAAAAATCCCGCCATAAGGCCCTTCATCGAAAAATATCTGGCGGCCAAAGACGGTGTGCCCACGGAGGACCGGATTCGCCTATTGCGCCTCATCAAGGACTTGACCGGGAATCACTGGGAGGTCGACACCATTCACGGTGAAGGATCCATGGCCGCCCAAGAGATGCTTCTTTATGGTAGCGCCCCCTGGAAAAAATACCACGCTGCGGTCAAACGGGCTG
Source organism: Thermodesulfobacteriota bacterium (assembly GCA_035319625.1). Taxonomy (GTDB): domain Bacteria; phylum Desulfobacterota; class BSN033; order BSN033; family UBA1163; genus UBA1163. Next base: position 4,699 of record DATHCH010000158.1, on the reverse strand, counting down.
CTCGTATCGATGGGTGGCAGAACGATCCCACCTACGGAAAGCTTCTGCTGCAGAAAGATCATGTGAAAATGCCCGCGGTGGATGAATCGTATCAAAGCATTCCGAAAACGCCTAAGAAAAAGTAAGAAAATCTCCCCCCCTCTTTGCCAAAGAGGAGGAATTCCTCCCTTTTGTAAAGGGATGGAAGGAGGGATTTAGTCTTCCGTGTTTATACAATCATGGACTGACTAAAATGTTACTGAATAAGAAAACACCCAAGAAAGGAAAAGACCATGAATCTCTCTTTGTTTTCTCTTGAAGGAAAAGTAGCCCTGATCACCGGCGGGAGTCGCGGTATCGGACGTGCCAGCGCTCTTGCCCTGGCCGACGCCGGGGCCAGCGTGGTGGTCGCCAGTCGAAAAATCGCTGATCTCGAATCGGTGGCCGAGGAAATAAAATCTAAAGGCGTCAAGGCAAGGGCGATAGCGGCTCACATCGCCAAGATGGAAGACTCCAAGGCGTTGATCGAGCAGGTCATAAAGGCATTCGGAAGAATCGATATTCTCATGAACAACGCAGGAACCAACCCCTACTACGGCCCGCTCATGGACCAGGATGAGAAGACCTATGATATCACGATGAATGTCAATCTCAAGGGTCTCTTCTTTCTGAGCCAGTTAGCGGCGAGAATTATGAAGGCCCAGGGCGGAGGATGCATCATCAATACCGCGTCCATCGGCGGCTTGAGGGCGGGTGATCTGGGCGTGTACTGTGTGACCAAGGCCGCTGTGATCATGCTCACCCAGGTCATGGCCAAGGAGTGGGGACAGCACAACATCAGAGTCAATGCGATTGCGCCGGGGATCATCAAGACGCGTCTCAGCGAGGCCCTGTGGAAAGATCCTGCGGCTGGTGCGAAAGCGCTTGCCCAGATTCCCATGATGCGACTCGGCGAACCCGAAGAGATCGCAGGCGCGGTCGTGTTTCTGGCCTCTAAGGCGGGAAGCTACATCACAGGAGAGACGATCGTGATTGATGGGGGCCGTGTCCACGGCGAACCGGCGCATCTGGAAAAGAAATAACACGAACGTTGCACTCGGTCGGCAGGTAAGTGTGCTTCCAAAAGTTTATAAAGCGGTTCTTCTGTAAATCTTTTAGGTAACACGCGATTTCATCTATGGTGACTTTTGCGAAATATCTAACAAGCATGCAGCAAGATGATTAAAGGTGCCGCTATAAACTTTTTTCAGCACACCCACCTGCCTCCCGTGATCATGTCTCTCCGATTGGCAACGTTCCTTATGCAGCGATGAGAATGATTTCGTACCAACACGGGAGGAAAGGTCATGCAGGTTAAATCGGTGGATCACATCAGCTACGCTGTCACTGACATCGATAAGGTCGTCGAGGCATGGTCGCGGCTGTACGGCATCGGCCCATGGACCTTCAAGGAAAACGGCGGCAAGGATGGGCAAGGGCGTCCCTGGAAAATACGACTGGCCTTTGCCTACTTAGGACCCGTAGAGATCGAACTCGTTCAGTGCCTGGAAGGAAGAATTTTCCAGTCGAAGTTTATCGACAAGTGGGGAGAAGGTGTCCATCATCTCGGTTTTTACGTGGACGACGTTGATGCGGAAGCGACAAAACTGGTGAAACAAGGAGCCAGCCTGCTCATTCATGATCCGGGAAGATTTGCCTATCTGGATGCAGAAGGTCCGGGCGGCGCCATCTTCGAACTGATGAAAAGACTGACCTGAGAAATCTACTGAAAATCTCTGATTAAAAGAGTGCATATTAGTTTTTCAAATCTCTCTCCAAATCTATTTTCATGCCATCGCTGGCAGCGATGACTTTCAATCCCAATTCTCTCTCCAATTCCGCGGCAACAACCCAGGGTTTTGCCTCGATCATCGTCATCCCAAAATGGGTCAGGATGGTCAATCTCGGCTTGGCCTTCTTGACGATGTTCTTTACATCCTCTATCGAGAGGTGATCGATCGGATCATCGCCAACGGGTTTAAGACGGACCGCATGAATGACCAGAATCTCACCTCGATAAAGGCTCGGGAGTTCCAGAAAAAATCTCGTGTCCGTGATAAAGGAAATCGTATGAGGGGACACCTTGAAATTAAGACCGTAGGTCTCGACTCGATGATGGTGCTTTCGGGCGGTGGAGAACCGAATGTCTCCGATCCGGTATTCGGAATCCTCCTTCAACACTTCCACTTTCTCCACATAGCCCATGGCATATCTTAAGACGACCGGATCTTCCTCCAGGGCATCCCTCGGAGCGAACAGGACACCCCTTTTCTTAAACCCTCCTTCCGTCATGGCCTCAATCATCACGTTGACATCTCCGGAATGGTCTAAGTGTTTGTGCGTCAGAAGAATGCCGTCCAATGTGGAAGGCTCCAATCTCGGTCTGCTGTTAAGACACCGGATCAAAGCGCCCGGCCCCGGGTCGAGATAGAGATTCGTCTTGCCGACCGAGAGCCAAACGCCGCCGGAGGCCCGGAGTTGCTTCATCACCACGAATCGCGCACCTGCCGTGCCAAGGAATTTCATGAAAGACATAGGATACAACCGAAAGAAAGGTGCTCAAATTCTAAAGGCTAAATGACAACGTTCAGGACATCGTTGACTGATTTTGCGTTCAAGACATCGTTTACTATCGTTCTTTGAAAATCGGATAGCCACAGCCTGTTATATCATGGGCACCTAATCCTTTTTGAGGAGGTGTCTATGAAAAAGAAGATCCAGAAGCAGCGGGCATTGGCAGTACAGCGTTATTTCGCGGGTGAAAGTCCAGAAAGCATCTGTGCTTCACTTGGAAAAACAAAGCCTTGGCTGTACAAATGGGTGGCACGCCGCACCCCTGATAATCCAACATGGTTTGAAAACCTGTCTCGGCGACCTCTTTCCAGCCCCTGTCGTACTCCGACAGAGATAGAAAGGATCGTCGAGATGGTTCGATTGAGCCTGTACAACAAAGGGCTCTTTTGCGGCAACCAAGCCATCCAATGGGAGATGATGGACATGGAAGTCCAACCGATTCCCTCCCTCAGCACGATTGGCCGTATCTTACGCCGCCGGGAATTGACGCATCGCCGGACCGGAAGATATATCCCAAAGGGCAAGAAATATCCAGAACTCCCGGGGTCTTTGCCCAACCAAACCCATCAGGTTGATCTGGTCGGCCCCTGTTACCTTACTGGCCCGATCAGGTTCTACAGCCTAAATGCTGTCGACACCGCGATCAACCGGTGCGGAATAGAGCCCATGCCTTCCAAAGCAGCCCAAAGCGTTTTAGACGCTATTTATGCCCTCTGGCTGCGTATGGGCATCCCGGAGAACCTTCAGGTGGACAACGAACTGGCCTTTTACGGAAGTCCGACCCATCCACGAGGCATGGGACCCCTTATTCGTCTCTGTCTTCATTACGGAGTCCATCTCTGGTTCATTCCACCTTCTGAGCCATGGCGCAACGGTCTGGTCGAGAAATTCAATGACCATTACCAGCAGAAGTTTCTCGACAAAGTCGCCATGTCATCCATGTCACAGCTTCGATAAAAATCGCTGGCATTTGAGCACCGGCATAACAGCACCTATCGTTACAGCAAGATCAAAGGGAAAACTCCTTTCAAGGCATTGGCTGAAATGGAGAAAAAATTGATCTTCCCGAGTAAGAGCCATGCCCCGAGGCACCCGTTGGATAAACCGGAGGAAGGTTGCTATCATCTGGTGAGATTCATCCGAAGTGACCGGCGGTTGGACATCTTCGGTGAAATCTTCTCAGCTCCACCGGAAACCCAGTGCGAATACGTTGTGGCTATTATCGATGTCAAAGAACAAAAGCTGAAACTCTTCCTGGACACAATCCAGGTGGAAGAATACAGATACCAAATGCGATAACCATGGCGCGGGTCACGGCATCTTTAGCTGCATAAGAGACAAGATTGAGTAAACGATGTCGTGACCATTTTTTGAGTCAACGATGTCTTGAACGTTGTCAGCTAAACACTAAATCCCAAATAAACCCAAAATTAACCCCTCCTTCCTCCCCTTAGTTAAGGGGAGGAAGGAGGGGTTACGTTCGGTCCCGTACGAGTCATTCGCCTCTTTCCAGTTCTCTCAACCTCTCGTCACTCAAACCGAAGTAGTGTCCGACCTCATGGATCACTACCTCCCGGACCTTCTCTTCAATCTCTTCCTTCGTTCGACGTATCGACTCGATGGGAATCTGAAAGAGCGTAATTTTATCCGGAAGGACATTCCCGTAGTAAAATCCTCTTCGATCTAAAGGGACGCCCTGATAGAGTCCTAACAATTGGAAAGGGGACTGCAGTCCCATTCCCGCGAGAAGCTCTGCCGAGGCTCGATCCTCTACCACCACATCCACATTCTTCATTTTTTTCTTAAAGAATTTAGGAAGCCTCTTCAGCGCCAAAACCACTAACGCCTCAAACTCTTGATGGGTCAATTTCATGGCGATAAGTTCGGAGTGTTTAGTTCGGAGTTCGGAGCATAGGTTCTAAAACCCCGAACTCTGAACTCTGAACTCATAACTTGATTTCCATTCTATCTGCCGATGATATATCGTTTGGGGTCCACTTCATTCCGCAAGATTTCCAATTCTTGTTTACGAGGAGGAGGGGTTTTGACGATCTCCTCAGCTTTGAGGAGCGGGAAGCCGCAATTTGCCTGTACATCTTCGAGGGTA
>DATHCH010000157.1:0-14990 GCA_035319625.1 Thermodesulfobacteriota bacterium | reverse complement strand
GAGTTGAGAAAGCGGTATCGTATCGAACCCGGTACAGAGTTGCAGGTGATGGAGTATGGTGGCATCATCTATCTGATTCCCCCTGTTGAAGACCCTGTCAAGGCAGCCTGCGGTCTTTTACCTCCAAAACCGTCTCTTGCCGAAAAGCTCCTCAAAGAACGGAAAGGCGAATTCAAATAATGCAGAAAGGGCCTTTCATTTTCGACAGCCACGCTCTTCTCAAATTCTTCCAAAAAGAGAAGGGATATGAAAAGGTTGTCCATCTCCTTGAGGAAATAAGGAAAACCGGAGCGGTCAAATATATTAATGCCATGAATCTCGGTGAAATCATCTATTCGACAAAAAAGGAATTTGGCGACCAGAAGAAATTGGAAGTTCTTGCAAACATTGAAAGGTTGAACTTCACCATCTTGCCCATCCCGAATCCTTTGATATTCCAGGCCGCTGAATATAAGGCCCAATATGCCCTCTCGTATGCTGATTGCTTTGCCTTTGCTTCGGCTATAGAACACAAAGCCACCTTGGTGACAGGTGACCCGGAATTCAAAAAGGTGGAACACCTGGTGGGTATCGTTTGGATATGAGAAGTGGTGAATTCTCTTCGGTTGCGAAATCGCTCCAAGAACAATAGATTACGATTAAACTTGTATTCTGATTATGATACGGTGAGACCCAAAAAATCGGGATAAATAGAAATTCCGTATATTAATCGTTGGGCTAATGCAAATAGTTCTGGTTCTACTTTTCCTGGCCGCGGTCGCGGTGCTGGCACTCTCGGGAACGCTAACGATATCGCTCCTGGTGGGTGTACTTCTCTCTCGTTTTCCTAAGGCAAAACCGATTGCCCCTGTCTTTGTTTCTATTATCCCGGCAGGTGCTATCGGTGCATTAGCCGGAGGGGTAGGAATCGGTTACATCGCAGTCCGATACGACGAACATCTTGTTTTTCTCGGTCCGTTGGGAGGAATAATTATTGGCGGACTAATCGGCCTTATCGTAGGAACGGGGCTGGCAGGAACTTGGTGGTACCGTAGAAAAAGGGCCCAACAAAATTCTCCAGCGAACGCCGAAAAGCTGCCCCGCTGAGCTTCCCATTGAGGCTGTAGAAAAAGTCCCCAAGCAGATTCCTGGGCATGATGTAGAAAAAAGTGACCTCATAAAAATGATTTTTCCTACAGGCTCATTAGTCCGTGTTTACACATCGAATTAACGGAGGGGTATTTGATGTCTGAGCAAGCAAGAGCAAGAGTTTCAATCGATGACGCAATTGTCACGAATCTTCTTAGAACTGTAAGATCGCAAATCACTGATCTCCGCGGCCGGTCTTGGCAAGAGTTCGAAGCTTCGGTTCGGGCCCGCGCAACAATGCTCGTGGAACAGAATGAAAGCCGTGCAATCGATGGCCCTAGTCGGCAATGGCTACTGCTCTCCTGTATTATTCTAGCGGCCTATCAGGAACTCCAACCCTTAGTAGATGACGCACAGGCCGTGCTCTCGATTCTGGGTTACGCGATAACGGTGCCGTTCACGGAACACCTCACCGCCTACATCGCTGATCGATTCGGCATCTCGCGGGACGCCCCCGAAGAGGCGTTCACCCGAATCGCAGAGAACTTCAAGGCGCGAGGTGAGGAGCGCTTTGGCAAAGCATATACCTATATCCAAGAGGTGCAGGATGAAGGGCGGAGTTTTGTCAACATCCAGAAGTGTTTCTTTAACGACTTCTTTCGTGCTAACGGGATGCCTGAGCTGACTCTGATCTTTTGTGCGATGGATAACCTGTGGGCAGAGGAATTGGAGAAGCCTTGCTATGGTGTTCGTTTTGAGCGTCCAACGACTTTGGCCCAAGGTGGAGATTTGTGCCGGTTTCAGTTCAGCAAGAGATCAGCGAAGCAATAGACCGATACAGCCTAATAACTCAACCACCGGAGCGCCCATAGGGAAATTGGGGGGAGGCCTTGAAATGATGGATTTCAGCCGCCTTGCTTTTTGATTAGATCTTCTTGCAATTGGGATCATTTTAATCATACCCAAAGTACCAAGTTAATCCTTCAACTTCCTAAAATTTATATCCTTGAAACTGGTCGAACTGTGCGCAATCAAAGGCCGAACAATCGTACGGGGTGGGTCAGGTAGAGTTTAATCAACTTTTAAAGTATAATGAAGTGTTATAACGATGTGGATTCGAACGACAACTTTATACGAAGAGGAGAATGTTTATGAAGAGGAGTACGTCTCTGCTGTTGTTGCTTATCTTTGGCTTTCTATCCCTGGTCTGTTCTGGAGAAGGAATTGCAGGCACTCTTCAAGATGTCAAAAAAAGGGGTAAGCTAATTGTAGGAGTAAAGACCGATTATCCCCCTTTTGGGTTCTTGGATAAGAAGGGAGTTAATAGAGGATTTGACATTGACATTGCCAAGGCCCTTTCAAAGGAACTCCTTGGCAACGAGGAGGCAATTCAATTCGTGCCCGTCACGTCAGGAAACCGGATTGCATTCCTAACTTCAAAGAAGATTGACATCATCGTGGCCACGTTTACCATCACAGAGGAAAGAAAGAAACAGGTTGATTTCAGTGCCCCTTATTTCATAACCGCCCAACTAATCTTGGTCCGAGAGGACAGCAAGATTACAAAATACGAAGACTTGGCAGGAAAGAGGGTTGCGACCATCCGAGGCTCTACAGGCGATATTGCTATCCGAGAACTGGTCCCTACAGCGGAGCGGGTTAAATTCGAAGGTAATTTCGAAGCACTCCAGGCCTTGAAAGAGCGCCGTGTGGAAGCGTTTGTGCAAGACTTTATCCTCCTTTTCAATCTTCTTCAGAAAAATCGGGGCTTAAAAATGGCGAGTTTGCAACCTTTCCGTCCTGCCCGATATGGCTTGGCAGTCAGGAAAGGGGACAAGGAATGGGTCGACTTTGTCAATACAACATTACAAAAGATGAAGGAAACAGGCGAATATGAGAAACTCCTAGAGAAATGGTTTGGTTTGGAGGCAAAGGCTTTATGGAGGTTGTTTAAAAAATGAGGTATTGGAATTTAGACGGGGAGCCAGCCACTGAGAGTTTGACGTTTGTATTCATGGAAAAGAGAAGGAAGCAGGCTGGGCAGAATTCGAACATAGGCCCCATTCGCTACAAGCAATCTGCTATAGACCATGGGTCTTAATGATTCGCCTTCTCGATCTTCACCGCGCAGACCTTAAATTCCGGGATCTTCGCAATGGGATCGAAGGCGGGATTGGTCAACATGTTGGCCGCACTCTCAACAAAATGGAAAGGAATGAAGATGGTATTCCTCTCCATCCTCTCACTGAGGTCGGCTTTGATCTCAATTTTTCCCCTTCTCGAGAAGATCTTGATCTTCTCTCCCTGAATAATCCCCAGTTCCTTAGCCTGTCGGGGGTTGATCTCTGCAAATCCCTCCTCCACCTCTTTGTTCAATGACGGAGAATGACGCGTCATGGTCCCCGTGTGATAGTGAACGTAGATCCTTCCAGTGGTCATCATATAGGGATATTCTTTATCCGGCAGCTCCTCAGGGGGAAGATACTCAATCGCATGGAACAAGCCCAGACCCCGGCTAAATCGATCCTTGTGGAGATAGGGCGTGCCTGGGTGTGCACGGTTTGGACAAGGCCAATGAAGCCCTTCCGTCTCAATCCGGTCATAATAGATGCCACCGTAGCTGGGCGTAACCTGAGCCACCTCTTCGAAAATCTTTGATGGATCATCGTAATTCATGGGGTAGCCCATCCTGGTTGACAGGTCACAGAGGATCTCCCAATCCTGCCGGGACGATCCGATGGGTTCAATCGCTTTTCTGACTCTCTTGACCTTCCTCTCTGTGTTGGTGAACGTGCCATCCTTTTCGGCAAAGGAGACGCCTGGAAGCACTATATCTGCAAGCTTTGCCGTTTCTGTCATGAAGATATCCTGGACGACCAGAAAATCGAGGGCCTCGAGGGATTTCTCCACATGCTGAATATCCGGGTCGCTAACCATGGGGTTCTCTCCCAGGATGAACATGGCTTTCACCTCTCCTGCCATGGCCGCCTTCAACATCTCTGGCACTGTCATGCCAGGTTTAGTAGAGAGTTTCGTTCCCCAGGCCTTTTCGAATTTTTCAGCAATCTGACTGTCGGAAACCGATTGATAACCCGGATAGACGTTCGGGAGCCCGCCCATGTCACATGCCCCTTGCACATTGTTCTGGCCCCGAAGCGGGTTGACGCCTGTGCTCTCCCTTCCGATCTGGCCGCAGAGCATTGCCAGGTTGGCCAGGGATTTGACGTTATCCACTCCGGTGATGTGCTGGGTAATCCCCATGGCGTAGACGATGGAGGAAGATTCGGATCGAGCGTAAAGATCAGCAATCTTTCTGATATCCTCTGCCTTAACGCCCGTGATCTTTTCAACACTTTCTGGAGTGTATTTCTCCACTACCTTTTGGAAGTCCTTGAAACCCTCTGTTCGTTCTTCGACGAATTTGTGATCGTACCATTTCTCCTTAAGAATCACATTCATGATCCCATTGATCAGGGCGACATCCGTGCCCAACTGTTGACGGACAAAAACATCTGCGTAGAAAGAGAGCTGAATCCTTCTTGGATCCGCCACAATGAGTTTGGCCCCGTTCTCTTTCGCTTTGAGAATCCTTGAACCGATGAGAGGATGGGCTTCTGTCGTATTCGAACCGATAATGAAGATGCACTTGGAATGCTCGATCTCGGCGATGGCGTTCGTCATGGCTCCACTTCCAAAGGCGGCGGCTAGCCCAGCCACCGTGGAAGAGTGTCAGAGTCTTGCGCAGTGGTCGACGTGGTTCGTTCCCACCACTGCCCGGGCCAGCTTCTGGAGGAGGTAATTTTCTTCGTTCGTACACTTAGCCGAGGTCAGAAAGGCGATGCTGTCGGGCCCCTTCTCTCCTTTGATTTTCTTGAGACGAGAAGCGACCGTGTCAAGTGCCTCGTCCCAGGTGGCTTCGCGGAATTGTCCATCCTTTTTGATCAGGGGTTTCGTCAGTCTTTCACTATTCTGAACGAATTCGTGGACATTCCAGCCCTTGATACAGAGCCCTCCTTGGCTGACAGAATCCGTCTTGCAGGGTTGGGCCCCGGCAAGCTGGCCGTCCAGGACTTCTAAATAAAGTCCACAGCCACACCCGCAATAACCACACGTCGTTAAAACTGTCTTGTACTCCATCTTTACCTCTTTGCTATTTGTTCACATCCGACAACTCTAAGGTTACCTCCCCCAAAAGATTGAGAGGCGATTTTCCTTCCGAAGATTCCCCCGTCCTGTAATCGAAGTATTCTTTGACGATCTCGTTTATCTTCTTATAGAGCGTCCTCACCGGAATGTTCGAAGGACAGGCCTCTTCACACAGACCGCAGTCGATACACCTGCCCACCATATGGACCGCCCGGCTCAGGTGAAAGGTAGGATTTTCGGGGGGCAGTTTGCCGGTCAAGATGAAATTTCGGTCCTCGAGGCTGCAGACCTCGCAGAAACACATGGGACAGACATCCCTGCATCCATAACATTTAATGCATTTATTGAATTGGTTCAGCCAATAACCCAACCTTTCTTTCTGGTTCATTCCTTCGATCTTTTGCAACCGCTTGCTCTTCGCAATCCCTTCTGTCTTCTCCCCCACCACCCAATCTGATGGATAGGGTTTATAGCACTCACACGAATCGGCCAATTCACGAGTACAGGCAATCCCAACAGGGACGACGCGATCCCGGTGAAGCTGATTCCACTTGAGAAGCTCTGTCAAACCCCTCTCGTCACATCCCCTCACCATCACACCGAGGGTGATCTCAGGGTACTGGTTGGCCACCTTGAGGAGAGCTTTATTCAAGGGATACCTGACGTCTCCGACGACCAGCGTTTCCACCTCGCCTAAATTCTCACGACTGAACATAAAGGGTGCGGGGTGGCCGTGTTGCATCTTCAAGCCGATGAAACCATCGATCTTCTTTTCTTCGAGCAGCTTCCTTGCTCTTCCCTGCATTTCTTTCATCTTTGCTCCCTTGCTTCACTTGAGCTTTTCTATGCGCTATGCTCCATGCGCCATGCGTTTTTCTAATAGCTTATCCTCAGATGCGATGGTCCCAGCTCCTTAATCTTCTGAGTGAAGTTTCGGATCGTCTCGGCAAACCTCACTCCCTCTGCGGAAGAGATCCAATCAAGATAGAGCCTTTCTTCCTGAAACCCCGTAAATCTCAGAAGATCCTTCAATATGGCCACGCGCTTGATGGTCATATAGTTTCCTTTGATATAATGACAATCTCCGATGTGGCAGCCGGCCACCAGCACTCCATCTGCCCCTTTCTGAAAGGCTTTCAGGATATGGTGCGGGGAAATCGTCGCCGTACACATGACGCGGATCGTCCGGGTATTGGCAGGATACTGGAGCCGACTGACTCCGGCCAAATCTGCACCACCATAACTGCACCAGTTGCACAAAAAAGCAATGATCTTGGGCTCGAAACTACCAGTACTTTGCACTTCCTTTGCCATACGATCTCTCCGTCATCTAGCAGAAAATAACGTGACCGTGTCCCCCTCTACACACTGGGGCCGAAACGGCGTGTCGCGTGTCCGTAAGTCTGGTGAGCTGGAATACAGCTTTCAAATCCTCCGTCCCCCTTTTCTAAACGGGCAGGGCGAATTTCTGTCACAATGTCTCAAAAGCCTTCTCAATCTGGGCGTAGATCTGATCGAATCTGAATCCTCTCAGAGCAATGCTGCCCGAAGAGCAGGTTGCGGCGCATCCTCCGCACCCTTTGCAAAGGACCTCATTGACCTCACACCTTGCATCCTCCTCTACATAAGAGATAGCGGTGTAGGGACAGACATCGATGCAGCCCCGGCAGCCAACGCAAAGGTCCTTATCGATGTAAGCGATCGCCCCTTCTGTTTCCAGCTTCTCCTTGGAGAGGATCGTGCTTGCCCTCGAAGCCGCCGCATTGGCCTGGGAGATGCTCTCTTCGATACTTTTCGGATTATGACAGAGGCCGCACAGGAAGACTCCGTCTGTTGCAAAATCGACGGGTCGAAGTTTCATATGGGCTTCCAAAAAGAAACCGTCCTGGTTGACCGGGACCTTGTAGAATTGAGAAAGGACCTTGTTATCCTCAGGCGGAAGGATTGCGGTGGCCAGCTGCAACAAATCCGTGTCGATGGCAAACCTCTCTCCCAGGAGAGCATCCTTTATCTCAACCCGCAATAGATCCTTGCCGTGCTCCCGAACCTTTGTCACCACGGGCATATCTTCAGGATCGAATCGAACGAACACAATCCCTTTCTCCCTGGCCTCATTGAAGAAGTCCTCCATCAGCCCGTAGGTCCTCATATCCCGGTAGAGGATGTAGATATTCATCTCAGGATTGAGCTCCTTCAGCTTCAGTGCATTCTTCACTGACTTTCCGCAGCAGACCCGGCTGCACCAGGGATGTTCCTCATCTCGCGAGCCTACACACTGAATCATCACCACACTGCTGCAATTCGCATATCTTTCAGGATGAAGGGCCAGCCCCTCTTCCAGCTCAAGGCCCGTCAATATCCGCTCATCTTTTCCGTAATAATATTCTTTCGGCTTGTACTCCTGGCCACCAATTGCGAGAATGGTGATGCCGTGCCGGACCTCTTCTTCGGTCCCGTTTCCCACATTGAGTTTGGTGACGAAATTTCCAACGTAACCAGAGGAATCGACCACCCGGCTTCCGAGATAGACTTTGATCTTGGGGTGATCCATAACCCTTTCCATCTGTTGATGCAGATAGGCTTGTACATCCCCTCCGTTTATCGTCCTGTAAATCCGGTTGGCAATTCCTCCGAGCCGCCCCGATTTCTCAACCAGGCTGACTTCAAACCCCTGGTCAGCAAGGTTGAGGGCACTCGTCATCCCTGCCATCCCTCCTCCGATCACGAGAGCGCTCCGGGTAAGGTCAACGGCCACCCGTCTTAGCGGCTCGATCAATTTCGCCTTGGCCACAGCCATTCGAACCAGATCCTTTGCTTTTTCCGTGGCCCCTTTCGGGTCTTGTGCATGGACCCATGAACATTGATCCCGGATGTTCGCCATCTCAAAGAGATACTGATTGAGCCCACCTTCTTTCAGAGTCTCCCTGAAGAGAGGTTCATGTGTCCTCGGACTACACGAAGCCACCACCACACGGTTGAGTCGATTTTCCAGGATTTTCTGTTTGATGATTTCCTGTGTATCCTGGCTGCAGGTATAGAGATTGTTATCCGTAAAGACCACGTTGGGAAGGGCCTTTGCGTACTCGGTAACTTCGGGAACGTTTACCACACCCGCAATGTTAATTCCGCACTTGCAAACGAAGACCCCGATCCTCGGCTCCTCTCCTGCAACGTCCTTTTCCGGAGGATACTCCTTCTTTCTCGTAAGGGTGTGCCTCGCCGAGGCGAGCAATGCCGAAACCCTAGCCGCTGCACCGCTCGACTGCATTACGGTTTCTGGAATATCCTTAGGACCATTGAATGCCCCGCACGAGAATACTCCTTCTCTCGACGTATCCACGGCCATAAATTCCCGCGGCTTGCAGAACCCGTATTGATCCAGCTCGATTCCGAGCTTCTCAGCCAGTTCCTTGCCCTCCTTAGGCGGATGAAGGCCGGCAGAGAGAACCACAAGGTCGAAAGACTCTTTTTGAGTCTTGCCGTCTTCTGTCGTGAATCGAACAGAGAGCTCACCCGCTCCGTTAAGCTCTTCGATGCCGTATACCTTGGAACGGACGAACTTTACCCCATGCACTTTCTTTGCCTGCTCGTAATATCGGTCGAAGTCTTTCCCGTAAGTCCTCATGTCCATGAAGAAGATGGTCGTATCGAGAGGCTGCTCGCTGTGCTCTCTGGCTATTTCAGCTTCCTTGATCGCAAACATGCAGCAGACAGAGCTACAAAAACCACACCCATTTGCCGGGTCTCTCGATCCCACGCACTGGATCCAGGCAACCCTCCGGGGAGGCTTCCCATCAGAGGGCCTTCGTAAATGGCCTTCAAACGGACCGGAGGCGCTCAATATCCGCTCAAACTCCGTCGAGGTCACCACATTGGGCAGTCTTCCATAACCCAGTTCATAGAGAGGAGTGGGATCATATTCCTCAAAGCCAGGGCTGGCGATGATAGCTCCCACCTCGAACTCCGAGATCTTGTCTTCCCGTTTGTGATCGATGGCCTGAGCCTTGCAGGCGGCGACGCACATCAAGCACTCACAGCAAATGCCGCAGTCAAGACATCTCTTCGCTTCCTCCAATGCCTGCTTTTCTGAAAACCCGAGCTCCACCTCTTCAAAACCAGCTTTCCTCCTTGCCGCGGTAAGATGCTGCATGTGCTGCCGAGGTCTTGTCTCTTGACCGAGAGGGATTCCACTGAGGTCCCACTGTTTGGCCTTCTCACGTAACTGTCTACCTTGCCTCAAATCCTCACCGCGCAGAAAACGATCAATCGACTCCGCTCCGCGCTTTCCGGCCTCCACCGCGCCGATGGCGATCCACGGTCCCGTCTGAGCATCACCTCCTGCAAAGACGCCCTGTCGGCTCGTAGCCAAGGTGAGCGGATCGACATCTATTGTGCCGGACTTGGCCAGCTTCATTCCGCTCGATTCCAAGAAACCCGCCTCGGGAACCTGACCGATGGCCACGATGACCATATCGGCAGCGACATAAAACTCAGATCCTTCGATGGGAACAGGCCGACTCCTTCCGCTGGCATCGAGAGGACCCAAACGCATCCGGATACACCGTAGCCCTCTCACCTTCCCTTCTTCCTCTACCAGCACCTCGATAGGAGCGGCAAGATAGGTAATGGTCACGCCTTCAGATATGGCGGCCTCTATCTCTTCATCGCTGGCCGGCATCTCCTGCCTGGACCTCCGATAGAGAATACTCACCTCTTTCGTACCCAGCCTTAAAGCCGATCGAGCTCCATCGATGGCGACATTTCCACCCCCGACCACCACCACCTTCTGGCCGATCTCCATCTTCCTGCCAAGATTAAAATCCCGCAGAAATTTTACACCGGACACAACTTCCTTGGCATTCTCGCCTCTGATGTTGAGGGGTAAATTTCCATGAGCTCCCACTGCCAGAAAGACCGCCTTGTACCCCTCCTCGAAAAGCCCGTCCACCGTCACATCTCCGCCGATGGGGGTGTTCACCCTAACCTCCACCCCGAGATCAGTCACGGCCTTGACTTCTTCGGCCAATATATCCCTTGGCAATCGATACTCGGGAATCGCCACGGAAAGCATTCCGCCTACCACGGGCAACGCCTCAAAGACCGTTACCCCGTAACCGCGCAATGCCAGATAGTAAGCACACGTTAGCCCGGCAGGTCCAGAGCCCACGACGGCTACCCGCTCGGGCCTTCGCTCGGCAATCGTAGGCTTTTTCTCACCGTCCTCCGACTTGACCCGATCCGCCACAAAACGCTTGAGACCGCAAATGGCAACGGGCTCATCCACCAGCTCACGGTTGCATACCTCCTCGCAGGGGTGAGGACAAATGCGACCCAATATGCCTGGGAAGGGAAGCTCCCTCTTAATCACTTCCATGGCATCCTGATATCTTCCTTGAGAAACGAGGGCGACATAACCCTGAGCATTAACACCGGCGGGACATGCCATCGTACAGGGCGGCCTCTCCGCCTTTTCGATGGCATAGACATTGGGAATCGATTGGGCATAGGGAATGTAGGTGGCCTTTCTCTTGGCCAGCCCGCCCTGATATGCACTGGGCAGCTCAACAGGACAGACCCGAGGACATTCCCCGCAGCCGGTGCACTTCAACGGGTCGATAAATCTGGAGCGCTCCTTCACGCGCACGCGATACCGACCCGGTTCACCTTCTACCTCCAGAAGGTCGGTGTAAGACAAGATCTTGACGTTCAGATGGCGACCAAGCTCCACGAGCTTGGGAGAGAGGATTCACATGGCGCAGTCGTGAGTAGGGAAGGTCTTATCCAACTGAGCCATGACTCCGCCGATGCCAGGTGCCTTCTCCACCACGTAGACAAAATAACCAGATTCAGCCAGATCGAGAGAGGCTTGGATCCCGGCAATGCCCCCTCCCACCACCATGACAGCTCCAACCTTGTCATTCTTTGCCGGCAATGTAACCCGATCCATAAACTCTCCTAACTTAATTTCAGATTTGAGATTTTAGATTTCAGATTGAAAAACCGAAATCTGCAATCTGCGATCTAAAATTTGCTTGCCACTTTCTCCTCCAAGTATGAAACGTTCTCTTTGTGTGATTTCTTCGACGATTCGTGGAATCGCCTCTTCCACCGATGGAGTGCAGGTTTCAGAGAAAGTCTGATTGTCCTCGACCTCGATCGCGTAAATTCGTATCTCTCCGGGGACATGCATTCCCAAGCGTTTGCCTAATTCCAAGGCCGTGGCCAAATTGATGTCATGGGGACAGCACAAATGCAGCGTTCTTTGGAGGTCCTCAAGGCTAAGCGAATACAATTCTCCCGGTCTTCCCCGGCCGGTCTTGATGCTGTCCACGATGATCAATCGATTATAGGGACCGATCGTCTCCAGGATTTCGATATTGGCAAAACTCGCCTCCTCGACGTGGACATCCTTTTCTGTCATGTTCTCCCCAAGCTTTCTCACAACCTTGAGGCCAACAGCATCATCTTTCAGTATGGGATTACCCAAGCCTAATAATAGAGTTCTCATCATCTCAATCCAAACCAAGAATTCTAAACTACACGCCACACCATTCCGGCCCATCAGGATGGGCGGATCGGAGAAGCTTTAGGGCGAAACCTCTAAAAGCAAACTGCGGGCCTCGCCCTCTATAATTAATCTGTCTTACCAAAGAGGAAAGTTACCCATAACGTTGATGACCCGCAATCCTAAAGCTTCTACAAGACGTCCGTTCTTATGGGCCGAGACGCAGACCCGCATTTTTTCACACCTTCTGGCTCATCCGGCTCAACCCCTGGTAATCGCCTTCAAGACTTCCCCCTGGGAGTCTCGAATCACCACGTGAAGGGGCATCTGTCCTGGCAGCGAATGGGTTGCACAGCTGAGGCAAGGGTCATACGCTCGAAAGGCCATTTCGATCCGGTTGAGAAGGCCTTCCGTGACAACCGTACCCGCCTTGATCAGCCCTTGTGCGGCCTTCCGGATGGACATACAGATTGGCGCGTTGTTATTGGTCGTCCCGACAATGAGATTCACTTTGGTGACCATGCCCTTCTCATCAGCCTTATAATGGTGATACAACGTTCCCCTCGGTGCCTCGACAACTCCTACCCCTTCATCAGGAACCTTATTCGGAATCACCCTTACCTTTGGATCAGTGATCTCGATATCTTGAACGAGCTCCAGCTGTCTTTCTGCGGCATAGAGGAGTTCTACCAATCTGGCCCAATGCATCGCTAATGTGGAATGAACCGGCTTCCCTCCGAGGGTATCGAAATATTTCTCATAAGCCTCCTGGGCCAGGGGAGTGGCCATCCCGTCCGCCATGTTGAGCCGCGCTAATGGCGCCGCCCGGTAGACTCCACTCTTTGGACCTTCCACAAATCCCTTCCATCCAATCTTCTTGAGGAAGGGAAACTTCAGATAGGACCACGGCTCCACGTGCTCCTTGATATGTTGGAGGTAGTCCGCCGGTTTGAATTTAGCGATCTCCTTGGCTTCGGTATCAACGACACGGATCATGCCGTCATAGAAATTGACCTTATTGTTCCGGTCCACAAGCCCCATGTAGTTGGTCACGGTCTGATAGGCATCGCTTAGAATGAGATCGACATACGCCTGGTTTTTCAGGACCACATCCTCGAAGAGCTTAAGTCCAAATCTTGCGAACTCCAAATTGGCCTTGGCCATTTCCAGAATCTGTTTTCGTTCCTCTTCTGTAATTCCTTTGCTCACCCCTCCGGGCAGGCTCCATACCAGATGGGTCGCCCTTCCGGCAATCATGATCTGAATCTTTTGCGAGTAGGCTCGGTTTTTGATGACTTCTTTTCCGATATCCAGACCAACTTTGTTGATCAGACCGAGGATATTCCTTTCAGCAGGCTTCGCATCAGGGCCCAACACGAAATCGGGAGCAGCCAGGGCATAAAAATGAAGCGTATGGCTGTGGACATAATGAGCGGAATAGAAAAGCTCCCGGAGCTTTTTCGCCGCCCGCGGAGGATCCGTCTTGTATACAGAATCTACGGCCTTACCCGAGGCCAGATGGTGTGCCGCAGGTCAAACGCCGCAGATTCGGGGAACGATTCGCGGAAGTTCCTCCACCGGTCTTCCCAGACAGAAGACCTCGAATCCTCTCAGCTCGGGGACCTGAAAGTAGGCGTTTTCCACGTTCCCCTGATCGTTCAAAAAAATCTCGATCTTCCCGTGCCCTTCCAGTCGGGTGATCGGATCAATCGATATCGTTTTCATGAAAACCTCTTTTTCCTTAATGCCGAAGCAGGCAATCCGAAGCGGTAAAACGTCCCCAGGGGATCGGCGATTCCGTCGATGATCTTTTCGATCTCCTCCGGGTCCTGAGAATCGATGATGGAGCCCACCGCGCTTAGCATCTTAGCACCTTGATCCGTTATGTCCGGAGGAGGTCCATAGCATCCCCGGCAGGGCATATTGGACCGAATGCATCGAGGCGGGTCGCTGCATCCACCCCGGGTTGCCGGACCAAGGCAGATGAGCCCCTGCTCCAGAAAGCAGCGTTCGGGGTCGAATAAAATCTCATGGGGCCGGTAAAAAACCTTTACCCTTTTTTCTTCCCTCTTCCTCGGGCAGGAATCGCAAAGGGCTTTATCCAGCGCACCCACGACCGCTCCCTTGGGAGGTAGATTTCCTGTGACAATGGCATTGACCACTTCCAGAATACGGGCAGGCTCCGGAGGACATCCTGGAAGGTAATAGTCCACATCGATCACCTGATCCAAGGCCATGACTGCATCGTAGAATTTCGGCAGTTTCAGTTCCCCCTCAGGAACCGGAGTTTTTTCTTGGGGGTAAACTCCCTTCTGAGAAACCGTAGAAGCAGATCCATGATAAACAAAATCTAAAATCTCCTGCCTTCTCTTCTCATTGGCGAGCCCCGGGATTCCACCCAACTGGGCGCAAGCCCCAAAGGCCACCATCACCTTCGATTTCGCACGAAGCAGTTGAGCAATATGTTCATTCTCCGAATTTCGAACAGCGCCGCTGAAGAGGCAAACGTCG
Source organism: Thermodesulfobacteriota bacterium (assembly GCA_035319625.1). Classification (GTDB taxonomy): domain Bacteria; phylum Desulfobacterota; class BSN033; order BSN033; family UBA1163; genus UBA1163. The sequence goes on along the minus strand of DATHCH010000157.1, from coordinate 760 downwards.
ATGCTTTTGTCGGCCATCTCCTCCACGTCGCGATATTTGAAATCCATGGCGACCGGCCAAAAGAGGATATCCGCGGCAGCGGCGATATCCAACAGCTTCTCATGGGTGTCCACGACTGCTACATCACAACCTCCGCAGGCGGCACCCCAATAAATGGCAAACTTCAATTTCCCCATAACCGTTCCCTTCCTGCCCTTATGACAATTGCTTGAGCGGGCCTAATCTCCGGAGTTCTTCTGTCATCTCGCCCACCAGGCCGGCGAAACGCTTGCCCTCAGCCACGGAGACCCACTCCAATCTTAGCCTTCCCTTTTCCAGACCGAACTGCTCCAACGTTTTCTGAAGCAACCGGTAACGCCTCAAGGCGTTGTAGTTTCCGTTTCGATAGTGACAGTTTCCCAGGTGACACCCCAGGATTACGACGCCATCCGCCCCTTTCTTAAAGGCCTTGATGATCACCTCTGGATCGACAGAGCCGGAACACATGACCCGAATGAGCCGGAGGTTCGGGGGATACGAAGCGCCTTCAACCCCGGCTGAGTCTATCCCCATCTGGGAACTCCAGTTGCAGTAAAATCCAATAATCTTCGGCTCGAAATTATCCATCGATAACCTCTTATTGTGATCTGGCCTCTTGGCGATTCAGCGAATCCCGCTCATTCAAAATAGTCTGTGGGCTTACCGCCTTCCGGTTATCAGAATATCTGCCCTAGGTTCCAAGATACGCATCCACCATGGCCATCATCTGTTGCTTCTTAAA
>DATHCH010000156.1:0-8378 GCA_035319625.1 Thermodesulfobacteriota bacterium | reverse complement strand
TGTTGATCTTCAGCAAGGATTGGACAAACTGGGGTGAAATTTAGTTTGCACTTTTGATGCTGGTCTGGGTGGGAAAGACGGCTATAATGGAAGCTGTCAGAAAGGAAGAAGACCATGGAAGCAACCACCCAGGTATTAGATAGGGAAGAAATAACCGCCACACCCGGTAGTGCAGCCAAGCTCATCAGGGAAGTAAGAGCGAAGACCCGCCGAAAGTTTACAGCCGAAGACAAGATCAGGATTATCTTAGAGGGATTCCGCAAGGAGATTCCTGTTTCCGATCTTTGCAGGAGAGAAGGGATCTCCTCTGCCCTATATTATTCCTGGCTCAAAGACTTTATGGAGGCGGGGAAAGCGCGTCTAAAGGGAGACAGCCTTCGTAACGCTACACAGAACGAAGTCAAGGGATTGAGAGAACAGAACGTCAGACTGAAGGAACTGGTGGGAGAGCAGGCGCTTCAGATTCAACTCTTGAAAAAAAGTCTGAATCGGTAGCGAGGGGCTGGCACTGGAAGATGAATGGGCAGATGAAAGGAGATCTGATCGAGAAGGTTAAGTTACAAAGGGGCCGTCGCTTCAAGATACTGCGGGAGCTAAAGATTCCCCGCTCGACCTATTACACGTGGCGCAAGGCTTACGAGGGGGGAGGGAGAGAGGGTCTTAAGAAGATGAGGTCGGAGCGGAGGATATGGAACCGGCTGAGTGCTGGTGAAGTGCAGAGAGTGTTGGAGATTGCAAGGCTTCATCCGGAGCTCTCCCCGAGGCTGCTGGCGGTGAAGATAACGGACGAGGAGGAGTTCTCGATATCGGAATCCACGGTATATCGTATCCTGAAAGGCAACGGCCTTATCTCTCCTCGGCCTCTTGAGGAGATGCCGGCCCAGAAGCAATGGAGGGATAAGACCACGAGGCCTGATGAACTTTGGCAGTGTGACGCAACGAACCTCTTTGTTGTTAGCTGGGGCTACTACAAGCTCATTCCCGTCGAAGATGACTTCTCCCGCAAGATCATCGCCCAGGATGTGAGGCCTGACGAGAGCGCCTTTTCCTTATCCGATATCCTGGAGATGGGGCTGGAGAATGCCCGAAAGGAAGGACATTTAACCGGAAACGATTCTATGCCGAAGCTCTACTCGGACAACGGGTCCGGCTTTACCTCGACGCTTCTCGCAGCGTACCTGTCCCAGCATGGGATAAAACATATCTTTGGCACGCCCTACCATCCTCAGGGAAGGGGTAAGATCGAGCGGTTTAACAGGAGGATCAAGGAGAAGCTGTGTCTTGTCGTCTATTGTTCTCCCGATGAGCTGAAAAAAGCCGTTGATCAGAGCATTGCCACGTACAACAGCACCCCGCACGAGTCGCTCGATAATGTCACCCCCAACGATGTGTATGCGGGGAGAAGGGAGGCTATCATACAACGGAGAAAAGAGAAAAAACGATTGACCTTGGAACGAAGAAAGCAATACAATCTTAACATGAAATACAAAGGCCCGGACCATCATAGGGTCGCAAACTCAGGTTAGTAAAATTTGTCCAATTGGGTCTGAAGACATACATGATAGACATTGCAAAAGAATGTGGTTGTAGCAGGCAAAATGTTCTTAGAAGAATTAGGCAATCTAATATTCCTTTAAGAACTCAAAAAGAGGCAAGAAAGTTGGCTTATGACAGGCACAAAATTTCTTATACGATAACGAATCAGGATGGGATTGAAAAATTAGTCACTCAGGGTAGCATAAATACGAATGAAAAATTTTTCTCAACCTGGTCAAAAGAAATGGCGTATGTTTTGGGGGTGCTCTATACCGATGGGAATTTATATCACGACGCAAAGAGGGAAACGTATCGCATTGCGTTAGCTCAAAAACAAACGGAGTTATTAAACAAGGTCCTGAAGTTAATGGATTGTGACGCACGCCTCCGCCACAGGAAGAAAAGAGGGATTACTGGAGAAGTATATTTTTTCGATATCCAACAAAAAAAAGTGTACTCTGATTTAATAAATTTAGGGCTATCCCCAATTAAAAATAGAACAATAGAGTTTCCCGATATCCCTCCCGAATTCGTCCGCCATTTTATTAGGGGGTGTTGGGATGGCGATGGTTCAATCTATTTTGAATCGGGAAAATTAAGGGGAAGTTATACTTGTGGGTCATTTGAATTTATAGCAAAAATTGTTCAGGAATTATACAGAGTAGAAATCTATAAAAGGACACCCCCCTTGGATAAATCTTGACGAGATAAGATGTTGGCAAATTATCCTGACGGGAGATTCCCATTAAAGATACATGAAGAGAAACGGTCAAAATCATATTACATAAAAATTGATTCTAAGGATAGTTTAGAGAAATTGCTTCATTATCTCTACGACGGCGTTGACGAATCAATGTCTCTCTCTCGAAAATATGATGTTTTTGTGAAAGGATTGAAATTACAGGAAAAAGAAAAGACCGGACAATTAACTCTCGATTTGGGTTTCCAAAAGTAAGGAGGTGTCTGAATGGCAACCCCCCTTGATCCTAAACAAATCGTCTTAAACGATGAACTCCTTATGTCCCAGGTAGTCTCACAGGAGGCCGTTATCCGTTTGCTTGTGGAAAAAGGGATATTCACTAAAGAGGAGTTTTTGGAGGTGGTGAGGGTGGTGAAGAGAAAGGAGGAAATACGTAATGACAGTCTATATAGTTTTCTGTAAGGACTATGAGCATAGGAAGGGTGAGGTAATGGGTATGTTAGTTGAAAGAAGGAAAGATACGAGAGGAAATACCCAGTGGGAATCTGGGGCAAAATGGGCAAGGCAGGCGTTTGGTCATTTGGTGAAAGATAAAAAAGACATCTTCGTTTATCCAAAAGAAATGGAAATAAATGATGATAAGGGGTTGCTGGTAGATAAAGGGGTATTCAGTAAGGAAGAGTTTTTGGAAGTGATGAAGAAGATAGATCAAGAGATAAGGAGACAGCAAAATGGAAATTAAATAGGATAGATATAGAAAATGGATGAAGGAAAAGAGAAAGAAATAATTGGCTATTTTACAGATGATAGAAACATTTATTGTACGGATTGTATTTTGAAAAACCAAGAAATGATGAAAAAGAAGATTGAAAAGGCGATTACTGCGGACGATACTGAAGAAGGAGAGCTCTTTTGTGACGAGTGTAATAAGGAAATCAAGTGAGAAAACAAAAATACTATTTCAGGCTCACATTGGTGGTCTCCATCTTGGGATGCCCTTTGGGAAATTACCGTTGGGAGACATAAAGACCCGGGAATGGGTAACCCCGATTGGAATTGACATTACAAAGGAAGGAGGAGCAGAAGATGATATGGAATGAATATTCCGAGAGATTGAGGGAGGTCTTGAAACTCGATGGCAATCCTATTGCCATTACCTTTTCTATGGCCCCCGCTGAGGGAGGAAGAGAAGGTAAACATTGGGTCTGTGGGGCTTTGCAGGAGGCAAGGGATGGTGCCATTATCAATTTGGATAAGGAGAATTCAGCCTGCCATGGAGGCACGTGGCATCTGGGACTGGGGCCAAGGCCCACGGGGAAGGAGGATAAAACATTGAAGAAATTTTTAGTTGAAGGCGAGAAATTATTCTGCTCTATTGCTGCCTTCCATCGAGCAATGACCCTGACCGCTCAGCCTCCTCTTGGGCTGGCCGATTATGTTGTTATTTCTCCTTTGGGGAAAGCCCCCTCCAAGCCAGACCTTGTTCTCTTCCTCTGCAACGCCGAGCAGGCATGCCGAATCCTCACTTTAGCCACTTATGATAGTGGAATTTCACCCAAGACCGAACTCGTCGGGTCAGCCTGCCATATGGCCATTACCTACCCTCTGGTATCAGGGGAGATCAATGTGAGCTTCATGGATTACACGGCAAGAAAGATGAAAGGGTACAAACCGAATGAACTCTTTGTATCCATTCCCTACCATCGGATGGCTGGGATCATGGAGAGCATTCCTTTCTGTACGGCAGGAACAGCCAAGACAGAGTATCCACCTGAATTTAGACACTTAGTGGAAGGCTCGTCGGAAACCAAATCCTAATACCAGGTATTGCAAAGGTTACTTTTCCTATAAAATGAGTTTAATCGTATAAGACTTTCGATCGTTGAGGGAAAGAATATTCAGCAAGGCAGAAGGGATGAGGGTAAAAAGAGGTAGAATACCTGATAAGGTTCTCAAAGAAATCTTTCCCAAAAAGCTGAACAGGCATTAAGCACCAGAAAAGGTGTAGGAGGTGGCGGATGGACATAAGGACACGGTGGAAAAGAACTAAAGGCAGTCGTCTCTTATCTACTGAGGGAACTTTTCTACTGCTTCCCCCACCTGGTGAAGACCTCACATTAGAAATTTCTGCATCCCCTGACACTTGGCGTACACTCTACATAATGTCTCTTGCGAAACCTGAGGATATTGTAAGCATGATTCGCAACCTTTCGAAGACTACTTTTGATTATATTAGTGCTAAACCTGGAATAGAAGATTTTGTGGATAAGATGAAGCGATATGCCGCATACGTTTATTGCTGGGCTGAATACTGGTTGAAGAAACCACAGGATGAATGGCCAGAACCTCTAAAAGAACTTGTTAGACAATTGAGTAAATATAGATATCATGGAAGGAGAGAAAGGCCCAAACCACCCAGAGTAACGGCTTATATTATGGAAATGGATTTTGGGAAGGAAAGAGAAAAACATCACCTAAAAAAATGGACAAAAGATCCTGACGCTTTCGGGAGAGCATTCATTTCAAATAATAAATATGCAAAATTTGTCAAAACGATTTGCAGGAGCTAATAACCCCACGAAGATAATAGCTATAGCGAACCAGAAGGTCGGGTTAGGTAAGACAAGTTCTACCACAGACATAGGGCATCTCCCTTCACCAGACTGCTTGGTGGAGAAAAGGATATTTACCAATGAGGGGTTTTTGGGGATGGTGAAGGTGGTGGATCGGGAGATGAAGGGGAAGAAGAAACGGAGATGATAGTGGCAAGGCGGGGAATTCTTCGGAGTAAGGAAGACAATCTGATAAAGGACTTGAGAAGGACTACTCTTTCCTTTAAGAAACTGGGGGAAAGGTACGGAGTGTCGAGACAGGCGGTTCATGACTTTTCTAAAAGGCAGGGGATAAAGAAACCAGTGAAACCCAGAGGGCATCAGACGGAGGGATGTCGTTTGTGTCAGAAGCTAATCCAGATCAGTAAGAAACCCCACAGCGAATTTATTTCCATTCACACGATCGTAGAGAAAACAGGAGTGGAGCCGAGACGGAAATATCTTTATCATCTCCGAACGCTGAGAGACAAGGGATTGGTCGATGAGCAGTTTGGACGACTCCTCTCAAAAAGGGCGGAGAAGGCTTATGCGATCTATTTTAAGAAGAGACTCCCAATCGGCATGATAGGGCGGAAGGTCGGATTAAAGAATTTTCCGTCGGTCATCAGAAGACATCGGCAATTGGGATGGAATGTTCCGACCTCCCTCTATGTGTATGATGGTAAGAAGAGGAGCAGGATTTAGAGTGAAATCCAGCGGAGAAAACAGCGGTAGCCAAATTTTAAATGACCTAAAAGAAACGATGCTGAAGATATGTAAGGAAAATCTTAACTTGATTATTGAGTGGATTTGGATTCTCTTTTGCTATCTCCTTTTTCCAGACCGAAAATATCGGTCAGGCTCAGCCGAGTTTCATCCTCTAATTCGAGTACAACCATTGTATGATCAATCCTCTTCACCCTGCAAATTTTTCCATCTGAATGGCGAATAAGATATCTCCAAGTTTTACTTCCACAGAACACCTACCGTAGATGCATTTTCGCATGTATCTATTGGGAAATCAAACTGAAAGGAGATGAACCCACTCACCGTTTAACCGGCCTTTGGCCCAAAGGAAGGAGATAAGTTGAATCGCAATCGCCCTTGACCCCAAACAAATCGTTTCTTTGAGGAACTCCTAATGTCCCAGGTAGTGCGATAGAAGGGCTTATCAGATTGATTGTGGTTTGAAATGGTTATTCCCAGTTTCAAGACAAAAATAGCCCATCAAAGGAGGATATGAATGAAAAGGATTATAATTTTTTTAATAGTTTCTCTTCTCGTGTTGTCTTTCACCGGGCCCCTCTTTGCCAAGGATGAATCTACGGCAGACCTTTCTGTGCCGGAAGTTGTTTTGGACGTTCTTTGGGTTAGGCCGATAGGATTAGTGCAAACAGCTTTGGGGGCACCCTTCTTCGTGATCTCTCTTCCAGTTACCATCCCTCTTAAAAAGACGGGTGAGGCGAAAGAATTCCTGATTACTTATCCTTTCTATTATTATTTCAACAGGCCTCTTGGAGAAATGTAGATTATTTCATTTGAAGAGGTCTACAAGAAGCCCCCACCCGATTGCTTGTGGAAAAAGGAATATTCACCAAAGAGGAGTTTCTGGAGATGGCAAGCGTAGTGGATCGGGAGATGAAGAGATGAAAAGAAAACCAGATGGAATTAAATAGTGATGATTGATCACTGCTTTCTTCCCAATCCAGTCTAATGTTGGCATAATTAATCAGCTTTCTTTCACAAATGCTTTACAATTTTTAACAACACCTGGGTTGGCTTAACTATACCAAAAACAGAAATTTATGCAAGGATGGAGGAATTTTTGTTTGCGACTCCCAGCTTACCCATAAATAGCTCATCGTTTAGACTGGGGTTTTATTTACGTTAAGGTCGAATTGAAAAAAGCGATGCCTCCCCACCCCAGATACCCACCCACTCTCCCCCCATGAATCCCACCCTGAATAATTTTACTGAGTTATTGATGCTCAGCTTGACACCGGCCACCGGCGCTGGCCATGGCTGGGTAGGGGTGGGGAGGCGTAGTGGGAGGTGAGGTTGGGGTGGGATGGAGAGGGTAGAGGAAAGATGGGGCTAACGATTTTTAGGTGTCCATATAGGTGTCCATCGTTCCGGTCTTAGGTGTCCATATTGGTGTCTAACAGCGGTATTTCTTGATATGAGTTAATGATACTAAAAGACACTTAACCATTTGACACTGCAAGAGAAAAAATGATATAGTATCAACTCATATAACTTGGTATAAAACCTTGTTTCAGGACTTCGAATCCGCAGGTCGTCCGTTCGAGCCGGACCGGGCGCGCCATGCACGACGTCAATGCAAATCGCAAAATTAGCAATTCAAAGTTAGCAATAGGATTAAGTCTTCTTTACCTGTTCGATTGCTAATTGCCCAATGTTAATTTGCCGTTTTGCAATGATCCTTAAGTGGAGGGAGCCGTTAGCTCAATAGGTAGAGCAACTGACTCTTAATCAGTAGGTTACAGGTTCGATTCCTGTACGGCTCACCATTTTCGCTTGCAGGCGGACGTCAGACCGTTAAAGCCGGGGTGGCGAAATTGGCATACGCGCGAGACTTAGGATCTCGTGGTCGAGAGACTGTGCGGGTTCAAGTCCCGCCCTCGGCACCATTGTTAAAGAAGAAGTACGAGATTCGAATATCTAAATCCGAAACAAATCCAAAATTCGAATTTCAAAACTTCTCTTTGTTTTGGAAATTGACATTTCGGAAGTTCGGGCTTGTTTCGAATTTAGTGCTTCGAAATTCGAATTTTTAAATGACAGGGGATATTTCATGAAAGCCAGTGTCGAAGAAATCAGTCCGGTCAAGAGAAAGATATCCGTAGAGATTCCAGGGGACGAGGTCGTCAAAGAAGTGGATTTATTCTACAAGGACCTGGGAAAAAAGGCCAAGATCAAAGGGTTTCGACCCGGAAAGGTTCCCAGGGACATCTTGGAGAGATATTTCAAAGATTATGTGAAGGCGGAAGTCATCCAGAAGCTGATCGAGGAGTCTTATCCGAAAGCTCTCTCGGAGACCGAACTTCAACCCGTTTCTCCACCTGCCATCGACCCCGGAGAATTCGTGGGCGGGAAACCGTTTCAGTACTCAGCGGTGTTTGAAATCAAGCCCGATATCAAACTGGAAGGATACGCAGGGCTGAAGCTTGAAGGGAAAAAGGAGGAGGTCAAAGACGAAGAGGTGGAGCAGCGGTTGAAGGCCCTCCAAAACCTTCATGCCAATTTGACCACTCTATCAGAGGCTAGACCCATTCAGGCGGGAGATTATGTCATCGTCGATTACGAGGCGTACGCCGAGGGTAAACCTTTGGAGGGAGGGAAGGCCGTTGATTTTACGGTGGAAGTGGGGAGCGGACAATTCATTCCCACCTTTGAAGAGAAGTTGATCGGGCTGAGGCTCGAAGAGGAGAAAGAGATCGAGGTCTCTTTCCCGGCGGATTACGGATATCAAAAATGGGCTGGGAAGACGGTTTCCTTTCGTGTTAAGATCAAGGAGATCAAGACGAAGA
>DATHCH010000155.1:0-4056 GCA_035319625.1 Thermodesulfobacteriota bacterium | reverse complement strand
TATCTCGGCGTTGAAGAAGGCCGCGTCCAGTTCTCTTGGGTCTCCGCTGCGGAAGGAACCAAGTTTTCCCAGGTTGTTGAAGAGGTGACACAGGATATCAAGAAATTAGGACCGGCAAAGCAGTTTGTAAAATTGGAGGATTGAAGGGCGTGAGTTGTAGCGCCCTCGTTTATCGGGGGCGGCCGGAACGCTAAAGAATATGGAACAAACTCACAAAGCAATTCAAGACAGCATTAGAGAAAAAGCCAAAGAGCTTCTTTCAAGCAAAAAGGTGGACGTCATCGTCGGTTTCGGAGAAGGGACACTTCCCCTTCGTGCGACTCCGATATTCATCAGAAGCCAGGAAGAAGCAGACCGTTTGATCTGGAACTCCTACTGTGAGAACAATCTTGCGACTTACCTTTATAAGCTCAGTCAATTTAAGGTAGGTCTCGTTGTGAAAGGATGTGACGCTCGTTCCGTCATCGCCCTTAGTCGTGAGAAGAGGTTTAAGCCCGATCAATTATATTTGATCGGAGTCCCCTGCCAGAGAATGGTGGATCGGAGAAAGGTGAAGAAGGCGGTAAAAGGAGAAATCCTGCGTGTGGGAGAGCAAGGGGACGAAATCACCGTAGAGGGTGAGGATTTTAAGAAGGTTTTGAAACGAGACGACTTTCTCTACCCTTCCTGCCAGGTGTGTATTCATCGGACCCCGGCCAAGGCAGATGTGCTGGTAGGAAATCCTGCAGAGGAATCTCCCCTTGTCGAAGTCCATCCCGACGTGAAAGACTTTGAAAAGATGTCTCCTGAAGAACGATGGAGATATTTTGAGAAGGAGGCCGGGCGATGTATCCGGTGCTACGCCTGTCGAGAAGCCTGTCCTATGTGCTACTGCACGGAATGTTTTGTGGACAGCTCCAACCCCAAGTGGATTGACAAGGGGCTTTCTCCCACGGACATTGACTTCTATCACATCGTGCGAGCCGATCATCAATCCGGAAGATGTTCGGGCTGTGGCGCGTGTGAACGAGCTTGTCCGATGGAAATTGAGCTCACTTATCTCACGCAGAAGCTCAATCAGGATGTGAAAGAGCTTTTCGGATTCGAGACAGGAGTTGATCCCGATGCTCCACCTCCTCTATCGACCTATGACATTGAAGATCGTCAGGAATTTATCAAATGAAATTAAAGCTGGATAAGAAGAATTTCATATCCTTTTTGCAGAGTTTGATGGACGAATACGACCTCTTCGCCCCGGTTCGGCTGGCCTAAAAGAAGTTACTGGCACATCTCCGACTGCTCTAAAGATTTTGGGACAGCAGTTTGAAGTTAAAACATGGCGTGATTTTTTAGAGCTAACACCCAATACAATTGCAGAAAGGAGGAGTAAAATGAAAACTCTATTGTGCCTGTTATTAGTATTAGTAATGGTTTTTGCTTTTAGCTCTGCTGTCGTGGCGCAACATCGAGGCGGCGGTCATTGGGGTTGGGGCGGTCGTGGCTACTGGGGTGGCTATGGCTGGTGGGGTTATCCTTACTGGTGGGGCTATCCTTACTGGTGGGACTACTCTTACTATCCCTACTACTATCCCTACTCATACTCCTATTACGACCCCTATTACTATGGGAGCTATGGGCAACCGCCGGTGCCTCCACAAGGGGTTACCCCTCCTGCTGAATCGAGACGACAGCAACCTTCTTACTGGCACTTCTGTCAGAACCCAGAGGGTTACTACCCCTACGTCAAAGAATGCCCGGGTGGTTGGATGAAAGTGGTGCCGCCAAAACCAAATGCGGCTCCACCATCGACATTAGCCGCTCCGGTGACGAAATGAATCCTTAGACTATTCCCGCTTATCATCTCCTCCCTGCGTTTCTTCAATTTTTAATTTCGATTTCAATTCGGCCAGGGCTTTTTCGTGTTCAAGGAGTATAGAAATCAGTATTGTTTCAAAAGGCCAAGCTCTTGAGGCTGACGCCCCTGCTTCTACGTGGAGCATGGCTTTTTCAAAGAGTCTATCAAAAAACTGTTGGTCCTCCTTTCGCAATGCCCTTCGAAACTTTCCCCATTCCTGAATTTCGTGCTCCAGAACTTGACTAAACGAAAGACCCATTACTTCAATAGATTATTATCCAAAGCCCTTTCCGGTGACAGGCCACCTAATGACTTAATAGATACTCCATCCCGCCTTCCTCCCTAACCCAGCAGTGACCGGTGCCAAGCCGAGCATCAATAGATCATTAGATTTATTTAGAGTAGGATTCATTGGCGGAGGGACATCACCATTAAGTTTATCGCTTGTGTTGATATTTAAAGTGATCTATAATTGTTTTGACTTTACACACGCTTAAATAGAGAACAAGGAAGATCTATATTATGTTTGCAGGGCCGGATTTGTTGGTTATTTTAGTGATTGCTTTAATCGTTTTTGGTGGCAAAAGAATTGGCGACCTCGGAGCAGGTCTTGGAAAAGGCATCCGGGAATTCAAGAAGGGTCTTCAAGGAGACAGTGTCGAGAGCACGCCGAAGAAATTAGAAGACGATTCGAGAAAAAGTTAGGAGTAAAAGATTTCTTTTATCCTTCTGAAGAGATGTTTTCTTGAGTCTTCTCGGAAGGGAGGTTTTATGCTTGCAGGGCCGGATTTGTTGGTTATCCTTGCGATTGCTTTGATTGTTTTTGGGCCTAAAAAACTTCCGGAGTTAGCAAAGACCATTGGTAAAGCGATGGCGGAATTGAAGAAGACTACCGAAGAGCTGAAGGAGAGTATTGGCATTAACGAATTGCAAGAGATGAGAAGCAATTTGACCTTGGACGTCCATACTCTGGTGGAAAAGTTATCTGCTCCCGCGACTAATAAAGAAACGACAGGAGATATATCTACTCCTGTAGAGGATTCTGTCCAGGAGACAACTTCCTCCCCCGCAAAGACTTCAACCACTGAAGATGGGAAGGAGTTGGAAAAAGAAAAGGATGAGAATGCAAAATCGGAAGGGCTAAAAGACGAGATACGAAGAGAAGGTGTTCCATCCTAAGGATAGATGAATCTCTACAAATGAAGCTATTACCCCAGTTAGGACCAAAGTGGATTTGGGTGACCTGCCTTTTAGTTGGACTCGTTTTATTCCTTATTTATCTATACAACTCACAACTGTGGATTCAGGGGGTTAAACTTCGGGATCTCTTCCATGACCCGCACCAATTAAAAAGGGTTATCAAATCCTTTGGATCATACTCCCCTCTGGTTTTTATCTTGTTCCACATCCTACATGCCGTTATCCCTCCTATTCCAGGGGAGGCCATTGAGTTTTTAGGAGGTTATCTCTTTGGGGTATGGGCGGGGATGCTCTATTCCATGATTGGGCTCGTAATAGGCTCTTGGCTTTCCTTCAGCATAGCGAGGATTTTTGGAGAGCGCGTTGTTGAAAGGTTTGTTTCGCCGGAGCTGAGAAAGAAATTAGAATATTTAAGTGGACATGAGGGGGTAATCCTCGGTTTTCTCCTTTTTCTAATTCCTGGTTTTCCAAAAGTAGCATTGTGCTACGTCTTAGGTTTGACGCCGATGCATTTGGGAATTTTTCTCATTATCTCAACCCTTGGGAGGATACCAGGAACATTGCTGGCAACACTTCAGGGCGCAAAGGCCTTTGATCAGCAGTACGTAACCCTGTTAATCCTGTTCGGGATATCTGCTCTGATCATTTTGGTCTTTTATATCTACCACGAAAACGTTCATCGATGGATCAAGAAAAATAAGTAGAACTGCTATTCAGGAGAAGACATGTCAGAAGATAGAATGGTTTGGGAAGGGACCTCAGGCATTCGGAGGTTTATGAGGGGAGAGGACTATAAGAGGAGCATTTTAGGCTGCCAAATTGCAGCATAAAGCCGATGAAAAAAGAACTTGTATTTGAATTGTGTATTTATATTATGTCCGTCGTATTAGTGGGATTTTTCTGGCATGAGCCTGCTATCTTGACTATTTTTTACGTTGTCATAAGCGTGATTATGCTTACCAAATGGCATGAAAAGAGTGATCTAATATTTTATTTTGTTGCTTTTGCCCTTGGCCCGATAG
>DATHCH010000154.1:0-12605 GCA_035319625.1 Thermodesulfobacteriota bacterium | reverse complement strand
TGCCCTGGAGCCCTATGGCATCGGCCACTTCCTGCATCCCCTTGATGGTATCCTCAACCAGCTCATCCAACCCCACTCCCAGCATGGATGCCCCTTTTTCGATGATCGACCGATCTACTCCCGCTGCAAATCGCTTGTCTTTCCATTTGTTCTTCACCGACTTCACCTGAACATCCAAGACACTTTTAGACGGCCGAATGAGCGCTGTGGTCACGACGAGTCCGGTTAGCTCATCGATGGCATAGAGGGCTTTCTCCAGAGCTGTCTGCGGCATCGTGTCCGAGCATAGCCCCCATCCGTGAGAAACAGCCGCCCGGATATATTCCTCCGGCCACCCTTCTTGCTGGAGGATTTCCCGGGTCTTGGAACAGTGCTGATCTGGAAACCTTTCATAATCGAGATCGTGGATGAGGCCAACGATTCCCCATTTCTCCTCATCCTCGCCGCGCTTTCTGGCAATGTAGCGCATCACGCCTTCGACGGCGTAGGCATGCTTGCGTAATGATTCCGTTTGGTTATATTGATACAAGAGTTCCAGGGCTTCCTGACGCGTCGGTATTTTCTCTCCCATTGTCACGCTCCTCTCTCCGGTTTTCCCGTTCAAAAAGATTGCCAAAAAATAAAAAGCATTATAACATTAAGGCAGCACGGATGCGAAAATTTAACATGTATCGTAATCCATCGGTTACGGACCTATCCCCAGGATCGGGGTGGTCTCTCCGGAGAAGACTTGGAGCGGCACATTTTAGCGATGAGCCAAGGCGTAGATATCCTTAAAGACGGCCCCATCAGCATCCCCCTCGATCCCCTTCTCTATGACGATCCGCAATTTGAAGCTCGCCGGCCACAGGCCGGGGCTTCCCGGAAGGGTAGTTTCCTTTCATATTGTGCCCCGTATCCCGCTTTGGCGGGACGGGGCACGTCTCGGCCAACTTTTTGGAGGGGAGACTACTCCGATCCCACCGCGCCCAAGACTGAGGGATTACCATGAATCGGAAGATCTGATCCACACTTCGGTGGGGCATTGACGATGATCGATTATTCCCCTCTGGACAAGCCATTCTTATTACAATTCATCTTTTATCCCCGAAAGGATTTTACCCCCTGCCCGAAAAATGCCTTCGACCTCTCTGTTGCGGTCGGGGATAATGTCTCCATCTCCTGCCGATTTTACACAGGCCATCGCGAATGGCCGTGGATTCTGTATTTCCACGGGAATGGCGAGGTCGTAAGCGATTATAACGAGATTTCTCCTTTTTACCATCAAAGGAAAATAAACTTGGTCGTGGCCGACTATCGAGGTTATGGAGCCAGTACCGGAACCCCTACACTCACCGATCTCGTTGAGGATGCCCATGTCATCTTTAAAGAGGTCAGAGAGGAACTCTTCGGAAGAAATGTACGAAAAGACCTGTGGGTGATGGGAAGGTCTCTGGGAAGCATGGCAGCCCTGGAACTGGCCTCTCAGCATCAAGAAGAGATGAAGGGGCTCATCATCGAGAGTGGTTTTCCCAGCGTGGTGAGAATCATGTTTCATCTTGGAATACCCCCACAGGTCATGGGTCTGGAAAAGATCGATCAGGAATGTCTGGAGAGGATTAAAAAAATATTTCTCCCTACCCTGATTATCCATGGCGACCAGGATAGCCTTGTCCCTCTCGAAAATGCAAAGACGATCTACCAGCACCTCGGAGCACGAGAAAAGAAACTTCTCATCATCCCTTCTGCAACCCACAACGACATCATGATCATAGGCTTCAAGGATTATTTCAACGCCATCCAACAATTTATTGAGAAGACAGATCGAACTCAAAAGAGCTAACAAAGAGAAGAAGCGGCGATACAGAATTACAAATACCTCACACAAATCCCAATTTAGGGAGTAAAGCCATCTTCCCAGCCCGTCTTTGCGAGCACCTGAAAGGTGCGTGGCAATCTCATTGGAAAAAGAGCGGATTGCTTCATTCCCCAGGGCGGGATTCGCCATGACAATTTTCTAAATCGGGATTTGAGCCTCCGCTTCACCTATCTTTCAGGAAACAATTCTGTTATATTTACAAAAATTGCGGACAAAGACCGGGACACACCGATTTTCATATTTACCTGACTACTTTGCCAATTTGATGACCCTACGCCAAATTTCGTCTCCTCGCATTGAAACTCTTTACGTAACTGGAATTACAATATTTTCGGGAATGATTTGGGGAAATAATAATGACCACCTTCTCTCAAGATGGCGTACATGAAAAAAGATGGACTGCAATGAGTTCTGTCATTGCGGCCGTGGGCCTGACGGGTTTTAAGCTGATCATAGGGCTTACCACTGGGAGTTTGGGTATTCTTGCCGAAGCGGCTCATTCAGGACTTGATCTCATGGCTGCGCTGATGACCTTCCTGGCCATCCGAATTTCCGGCAAGCCGGCGGACAGCAGTCACCTCTACGGCCATGGCAAAGCGGAAAATCTCTCGGCGCTTTTTGAAACCCTGCTTCTTTTGGTGACCTGTTTCTGGATCATCTACGAGGCCACCCATCGTCTCCTCTTTCATGCGGTTGCTTTGAAAATTACCTTCTGGTCTTTCGCTGTCATGATCACATCCATTGTGGTGGATGTCTCCCGCTCTCGTGTCCTTTATCATGCAGCCCAAAAATATCACAGCCAGGCCCTTGAAGCGGATGCGCTGCACTTCAGTACCGATATCTGGAGCTCTGGCGTCGTCATCTTGGGACTGGTCTGTGTGAAAGTGGGCCAGTGGGTACCGGGTTTGGCGTTCCTGCACCAGGCGGATTCGGTTGCAGCCGTCGTCGTGGGATTAATTGTGGTTTACATCGGTGTCAAGCTCGGGGTGAG
This sequence comes from Thermodesulfobacteriota bacterium, assembly GCA_035319625.1. Lineage (GTDB taxonomy): Bacteria > Desulfobacterota > BSN033 > BSN033 > UBA1163 > UBA1163. The sequence goes on along the minus strand of DATHCH010000154.1, from coordinate 9,756 downwards.
CACCGTCCAAGCGCTCCTGGACGTCGCCCCGTCAGGCATTGAGGCAAAAATCATCTCTGCGGTAAGTGCCCTCACCGGCGTAACCAATTGCCATAATGTGAGAGTGCGCTATTCGGGCCCACAGCTTTTTGTGGATATCCATATTCTGGTCGATGGTAACCAAACCTTAAGAGAGGCCCACAATCTTACGGAGGAAATTGAGCGCACCATCCAGAAGCTTATACCGAATGCAGATGTCACCGTCCACCCTGAGCCAAATTTGTAATGAGAGGCTCCTCCCGTCTACGGTTTGAACGCCTCAACCAATGCATCCATGTGTTCTCCTTTCTGGAGGAGACGCACTTTAATAAAACCTGCCTGCCCCAAGCAAGCCTTGATTTCATCGTAAGTATACGTCCTGCCAGTAGCAGTGGAAACGAGCATATTGACGGCGAAGAGCGCCCCATCCGTCGGCCGGGTACGGTCGGGCTCCATGACATGATCCCGAATAACAACCCTTCCGCCCCGGTCCAGAGACTGGAACACGTTGCGAAAGAGGCTCATGTTTTGATCCGGGCTGTTCTGGTGAATGATCGCCGAGATAAACGCTAAGTCATGGCCTGGCGGTAGCTGATCCCGATAGAAATCGCCCGGAACAATGCTTACCCGATCAAGAACTCCCGCTTTCCCCAAGCGTTCGAGGGCTATCTCGATGACCTCCGGTTTGTCGAATAAAGTTGCCTTCATCTCGGGAGCGGCCCGAAGAAAAGCTATGGTGTAGGTCCCGGAAGCCCCGCCCACATCGAGTAAATGTCTTGACGCGCCAGGATGAACATCCGCAACGATCCGCGGGGCTAAGGGCTTCGCGATAACGTCCATGGCCCCGATGAAAGCCCGCGATTCATCCACATTGCGAATAGAAGTAGTTACCAGATCGGAAACCTGAATCCCCCGGACTATGCTCGTCAGGCTTGACCACCTCCTCCAGAGGCTGGCCATGTGGAGAACCATGGGAAGAACCGAATCAGGAGCATCGGCGGAAAGAAAACGTGAGACGGAAGGTAAGCACTGATAGACCTCTCCTTGCTTGTCCAGAAGGCCCATTGCCGAAAGGGCGTCCAGGAGGATCGTCAAACCCCGGCGGTCAGCACCGGTTCTGCTCGCAACCTCTTGGGCAGGCAGAGGGGCCGGTGTAAGAAGGGTGAAGAGGTCAAGCTCGGCGGCCGAAAGAAAAACCCGGCATTCCATAAAGCTGCGAGCCAAATCCAGGACATTTCGCAAATCGACTGGTCTCATCTCTTTCATCTCCATATGATCCTCCAAACGAAGAAGGGTTGTTCATCGCCAATTACTTTCATTTTACATGATTTCGTCCGGCTTGCTACCCTAAAAAATTATTCAAGGTAGGGTATTTTTATTCGGAAAATACCAAGTAGACCCGATTCACTTCTCCACGTCTCTTAGATAAGATGGTGATAAATAGAATTCGGGAGGAGGACAAAGGCGATGACAAAGGTTTTTATAGGAATTATGGGACTGTTATTAATATCCCTTCTTTTAAGACTGAATAATTTCTCAAGAGAAAATAATATGATCCAGCTTGCCATTGAAACTGTCAGAATTCAAACGGATCTGCCTGACGACGTGGAGGTTAAATTCGTTGAGAAGCGGGAGAGCTCCATTCCCGATTTTTATGCGGTCAAATTGCTCGTCATAAGAGCGGATAAAGAAGTCCCAATGGTGGTCTACGTGGATCGAGCTGCCGACAAAGTCATTGTCGGAAGTCTTTTCATCAGAGGTAAAAACATAACCCGAAGGGAGGCGGCTGACTCCGGCATTCCAAAGATCGATGTAGGTCTTCTCGAAACCGGAAAAGCCTCACTTGCTTACTGAACCTCGTCAGCGTCCATCTTTTGCAAGTTAAGTAGTAGAAAATGGACAGAAAATGAAATCGTTCTTTATAAACCAGCGCCAGTTTTTGCTCATCTCAGGGATGATGGGAATCACCCTTATTTCAGGCGAACCAGAGACTTCTATTCCAAAAACACGAGGGGAGGAAAAGATGACTTACAATGCAAAGGACTACAATCGGCTCATAGGCATGGAAGGATTCAGCGAAACCCTTCTAAAAAACCATTTCACTCTCTATCAGGGGTATGTCACCAACACCAACAAACTTCTCGAGACCCTTGGCCAGATGTTGAAAGAGGGTAAGGTTGCTACCCCCGAGTATGCAGAACTGAAGAGAAGATTTGGATGGGAATTCAATGGAATGAGGCTTCATGAATACTATTTTGAAAACCTCGGGGGCAAAGGGGGTATCAGTAAAACGGGGAAATTGTACCAAAAACTTGTCGAGTCTTTTGGTAGCTATGAGGCCTGGGAAAAGGATTTTAAGGCGACGGGGGCAATGAGAGGGATCGGATGGGTTGTCCTCTATCAAGATATCCTCAGCGGGAAGTTCATCAATTTCTGGATCAATGAGCATGACGGGGGCCATCCGTCCGGAGGGATGCCCATCTTAATCATGGATGTCTTTGAACATGCTTTTACGATCGATTATGGTCTTAAAAGGGCGGACTATATTGAGGCCTTTTTTAGAAACATCAATTGGGTGGAAACTGAGAAAAGATTGCTTCTCCATAAGGGGTAAGATCCTTTATAAAATTATCGTAAAGTTAGCAAATAAGAATTCAGGGTCAAAGAGGAAGCAGCCACCTGGGGCCGGATCTTGCAAGAGTAAATTTGTTTCGTAGGGTATTCCACGGCGAGACCTTTATCATTGAATTCCCGGAAGCTAAGTGCGTGATTGCAAGATCCGATCCCCTTTAATACCCTTTTCAAACGACTCTCCCATACCTTGCAAACCGATTCTCACAAAAAATTGTTCCATTTGAGGTTCACATAATTTGTACAGAAGTGTCCGAAAGGGTGGCAAAATTACAAATTCTCTTGCCGGATTAACTGTCGGGGAGCTTAAAAGGTTAGTATCCAAACCCAAGATAGATCTCGTTGGCAAAAATAAGTAATCATCAACCACCAGATCATCCTGCTATTGCAGATAAGTAAGTGCACTCGTTATCGAAGGTCATTCCCTACTCTCGCCCGCTCAGATCCATTCTTTTATTCAAACTCTTTTGATGAGACTGAAATCTGTACAATAAAGCTGTGGATCGGTAGTTTTGTCAAGGATTATAATGGGCCGACAAAAAATGTCATCTTTAATTTCTAATATACCTAGGATTAAAGATTAATTCTCTTTAAATATCGGTCTGTTAACCGATATTGGGACAGTTGGTATAGAAAATGCTGTTATATTAATACGTGTCAAGTCTAAGAGTGATGGGGAAAAGCAATGCTAAATGAAAGAGAAGATACTGTCCTAACAACCCGAGAGGCCTGCGGTTACCTTCGGATCTCAAGACCTACCTACGTGAAGTTTCTCTACACGGGCAGAATCAAGGGAACCAAGGCAGGAAAGGGTTGGAAGGTTCTCAAATCAGAATTGGATCGGTTTCTAAAAGGAGAGAATGGAAATTGAGGCATTTTAAGGGGAACTTGGTCAAAAAAGTTAGCGGATGAGGCAGATTTTTGATGAGTAGGCGATCGTAGTTAAAGAATAAGGCAAAATTTAATTCTCGAAGGGAGAGTTACTTATGAAGAAATTAAACCCCCGCATTTCCTCCTTCAAGTCTGACTCCCAAAGAACTATAAAAATTAGAACCACTTTATTTGATCTACTTACCGTCTTGAACGAGGAGGCCAGAGTTGGAGAAGAGGAACTGGTCGCCAAAATCGTATCTGGTTGGATCGAATCCGGCAGGCTAAAATTGGTCCTTCATTAATAAATATTCTGACTAATGCGCTGGTGGACTATCTGAACTATCAGAGGCAGGGTCAGAAATGGTCCTGCCTTTTTTTATTGCTGCTTTCTGTCTGTAGGTGGAACCTGCAACCCACTTTTCTGAAGATTTCTTCCTTCCTATAATCGAGTTTTTAAATGTTTCTGTTTTAATACAATGTTTCAAATCGAAATCGATAAAGAGTGGGAAAAGTTTTTCACACTTCTTTATGGAATAATTCGGGACTTTTGTGAAAAACTCTTCCGCTTTTCGTTTCTGTTTAAAATTAGGATTTTTCAAATGTTCCAATTTGTCACAGTCTTACAGAACTTGACTCTATTTGGCACGAATATTGAACTAAATATAAATCGACAAATCTTTTAAATCAGGCTTATCACATAATTGGGTTGCTACCGAAGACGAGAAATATCCACGCAGAACTTTAATCCTGGAGAATTTTCTTGCCGACTGGAACGTTGACCCGGGTAACAGCAAAAGAGAGCACCACATCACCTTCTGTAAAAAAAGGGGGTATCTAAATATCTTCAATGGAGAAATACGTATTTTCGGCCGAAGAGGAGTTTATTCCCTCTGACAAAATAGCTCCGCCAACCTATGTTTTGAATTTAACTGCTCATATTATCACAATCGTTTTATGTCTCTTCTTATTCCGAATCATTTGATCGTGGATCGGGCTTTCTTAGGCAATGAAGGGGTCTTGAATGCAATGTTGCTTCCTGAAATATTGTTTTTCTATTTCTACTCTTCTATGCTACGTTTCAACCGAAAATCAGCAATGGGAGTGAAATTTCCAAGGAGATTTTTCTCCCCGATTCTTATTGACGCCCTATTTAATTCCTAACAAAATATCCCAAACTATTTTATCAGAGAAAATATTTTCGCGAGAAAAGGAGGTGACTTAAATGACGAAGGGGGAATTAATTGACAGCGTGGGGAAGGAGGCCAAAATCTCGAAAGCGTCAGCTGAAAAAGCCATCAATGCATTTACTAATACGGTGATGAAGGCGTTAAAGAAGGGGGATAAGTTGACCCTGACCGGATTTGGAACTTTCTCTGTGGCAAAGAGAAGGGCTCGAACGGGAAGGAATCCCCAAACCGGAAAGGAGATTAAGATACCTGCCATCAGAGTGGCAAAGTTCAAAGCAGGCAATTTGTTAAAGAGTGCGGTTAAGTAATCATTGATAGACTAAATCCTGCTTTATAAGCTTTAATAAGGAGGGGAGAAAGGTAAAATTCTTCCCTCTTTTGTTATCAGAGGGAAAGAGAAATTCCTATGTGGAAGGCAGCATATAAACAGGAAATGAACATCGAGGTTTTAAGATTCACTACATAAACCACAAGATGTTGTGTATTTTTAGTCGAGAACCACAAAATTGTAACATGTTGAAAACTCAAGCTTTATTTTAATTCTCTCCATGCATGAACCTAATTACATAATGGAATTAAAGAGGTATGGATGGTTAACACATTTTTTTCCACAGGATTTACACACCAGGAGTAGCCCATCTTCAAAGCGTTGATTTTTCTGCATCTGAGGATAGCCTCCTCCTCTCTCCCTTGATCTTAAAGCAATTGCCACACTCATCATGTGGAGATAGAGACAGAATCGACAAAAGATTGGGACCCATATGGCAATGAAAGGAAAGATCAATCTTGGAGAAGAATGCATTGATCTCCTACAATAAATCTGGGCTTCTTTGAAATGGCCTATCCCTCGATTTGTTTCGGAGGCTTGTCATTCGTATATACGGCCTTGAGGAATATCAAAGTGGTTGACGAATAGTCAAGGATGCGGTGTCGACTCCTTGCTCCTACTAACAATTGTGTTATAGAAGAATCAGAGACTGAAAAGGCAGGAGAACTTAGTATTTCCTGGGTGTAAGAACCCTGACTACAGTGTGTTCCCTGCCTCCCTTAACCCTGATAGGTTGATTGGGTCTGCGACCCCTGGTCACGGTGGAGGTTTGGTTGGGAGGCATTGTCCTGCCGACTCAGAGAAGGAGGGAGAAAGATATATAATCTTTTGGTTGGAGCGGATGTTTCAAAGGATTTCTTCACTGCAGCTGGCCTGGATGAGGAGGGCAAAGAGCATTTCTCAGGGACTTATGAAATGAACTTCCATGGGTATTCAGAGTTCCTGAAGGCCCTTTCTTCTCATGGTGAGAGACTGGATCAGATGATCGTGGCCATGGAGTCTACCGGGTGCTATCACATCAATCTTTTCTCGTTTCTTAGTTCCCAAGGAATCCGTACGGTCGTTGTGAATCCTCTGTTGATTTCCAATTTTGCGAAGCTTTCCCTTGGGAAACGAAGACGGATAAAAAGGACGCCGTGACGATCGCCAGATTTCTTTTGGATCGCCATGAAGAGATTTCACAATTCTCTATTTCCCAAGATCATCAGAATCTGACGGATCTGTCCCGAGAAAGGGAGTCACTCTGTCATCTCATTTTCAGCGACCAGGGTAGAGATCAAGAGGGTACTGAGAACGATCTTTCCGGAGCTTGAATCCATCAGGAATCTCTATACAGGGGCGATGCTTCGTTTTGTTCAGCAGTATCCATCGGCTCGTTTGGTGAGAGGGGTGAAACGGAAGGCGATCGCAAAGGCTTTGAGAGGACCCTATGTGGGGGACAAACTGAAGTTTACGGCGGAGGATATCGTTAACGCGGCCCAGAGTTCCGTGGCCGTGGTGAGTCCAGCAAAAGAGGTCATTGTTCAGGGGAAAATTGCCACTTTGTTGCATCTTCAAGAACGGTTGGAGGAATTGACTAAACTTCTGACCGATTTATGCAAAGCGACGAGAGCAGAAGATTTGAAAATCCTCCAATCGATCAAGGGAATGGGCCCGAATACGGCCGTACCTTTTCTTGCGGAATTGGGGGGGTGTGAAGAATTTTACTTCTTCTAAGAAACTGATTGCCTTTGCGGGATTGGATCCTTCGATTCATCAGTCAGGGAAGTTTACGGGTGCCAGCAAACTGTCTAAGCGAGGCAATCAGCATTTAAGAAGAGCGATTTAGCTTATGACGACCTCTGTCGTGTCCCAAAATGTTTTCTTTAAAGCCTATTGCCTCAGAAGAAAGAAGGACTTCCCCCTCAAAAAGCCTTATTTGTTGTAGCTCATAAACTCATTCGAGTGATCTTTGCAATGCTTCCTCAACGAACATGTTTCAATGTAAAGGAGGCTATATAAAAATACTTGACTGAAATACACGAGTCGCCATTTCGATCAAGCATACTTGATTTCGATCGGTAATCATCGACGGTCTCTTTGCACTTGACATACGACTCCCTTCTTTATATTGTAAATTCATCCAAAAGCGAGTTCTTATCATTTTCTTATCATTAACTCTCTTCAAATTTTTATTGCCACCTCTGGAGAAACTCGCTAAGGTCAGCAAAAATGAGATTTCACAGGAGGTATATGGATATGAAGGGATTCTTGAATTCTATTCTAATGAGTGCAGCTATTTTGTTAGCGATTTCTTCTTGTATCATGGTAGGGAAGGGAGAACTCAGACTATTAAATATCGAGGTTCCTGAAAGCCAGAGATTCAGACCGAATGAACAATATTGGGTTCGTATAAATTTTGAGGCGGACGGTAATCCGGAGATTCGCAAGGCTTGTTTTTATTGGTCAGGCGATGGTCCATACTGCGTTGACGTAAAGGATGTAAAATATGGATCGTTTGCACACTTCCAAGTACCGCTTTACGCTCGTGTTAGTTCAGATAGCTTGCAATGTTACGTTGAATATGTTCGAGACGGGAAGATACAACGGAGTAATGTCGTGGCTTCTCGTGTCACTGGTGTAATGCGCTGAAAAATAATAGGAAAAGGGCCAAAATCTTCACACCAGCCTTCTCGGAATATAAACCGATCCATACGAGCCATTCATAATTCAAACCACAATGCCTACGGACAAGGTAACTGAAGAACTCGCACACGTGGTCCAACCAAAGTGCACCTTTCGCTTCGGTGACTTGATATCACTATAGAATCCTATCCAGAAATATTCAAAATTTGCACGATTTACCCTCCTCCCCCTTTGACAGGGAGGAGAAAGGTGGGGGTGGACAAAAAGGTTTAGTTCCCCCTCCCCTTCGCCGTCTCCCGCAAGGGGAGGGGAGATTTTTGGGGCTTGCTTTCAACCCATAATCGTCAGTTTCTTATATGACATCATCCTCACACTTCGTAGGTGTAGTTCACAGTCCCTTTTCTTGAGGACTCCTTCCTGTAATCGAGAATCAAACAATCAAGCCCGACATGCTCTATTACAATTGGTAACCCACAAAAGGTATCTCCTCTTCTTTCAACAGGGACACTACTGTAGGACGGTCCTCACGGCCATTCTATGTCTCGATTTGATATGTCTTCCGTATCCCAACCTTTTAGCAGGTGCGGATGGTGGCAAGATATGTTCTGTTTTGGGATGCTGATGCCACTCGCAATATATGGTGTTTTCCTATGGGCTTATTCTGCGATTCATGGAGAAGGGAGAGACGATTAATTTAAAACAGAGCAGATGGTTTAAAAATTCGCACTGCCGACTTCTTCAGGCCTCGGATGCCTCCCGGGGAAGTATTTTGATGTGAACAGATGGAGGACGCAGAGGTTCCTCACTTTTTAGATGATCTATCTTGGAGAGAATGGAGGTCCCTACCTCTTGAATATAACCTTTCATACCCGAAACGGCGGGCCCGATAAGAGGGCCCAGAAGACGATACTAGCAAATTGGTGGCTCACCTTAATCTGTTCAAAGCCCCTTAAGGGATTAGCTGACTTTCTTGGTCCTCTCTCTTGTGGGTGAGATATTCTTCCTTTTGCAAATCATCTGCGAGCAATAGCATAGATGTAATCGGAGGAAATTGCAGTACGTTTACTGAGAATGAGAAGACAGAGAAATTAATATTTTTGGGCTTTGCTCATTTTTGCACAGGGATCTTTGGCGTTGCCAAATTGCATTAGGTCATCGTTGTTACAAAAGTTGTCCATTCCGCTGCTGGCATCTATGGGAGATCCCCAGTTGATTCCTCTTTGACCTCCGAAATCGTAGGGGCTGAAGGCTTGGAAAGATCCCGGATCTGTCCGTGTTCGTCACTTACTATAGGGCATAACGGGTACCCAGTATGTGTCTCAACGATCATCCCAGAACTCCCGTCCGAGAGAACAACCCGCCGCCCGGGAGTCAATACATTCAACAATGATAGAAATCTTGAGACATACTCCATGTGAAGTTTTCCGGCCAAGAGGTCCTTGATTAGAATCGTTGCGGTTTTAGCTACGCTAAAAGCCGGCCGATAGGGGCGAACGGTTCGAAGGGCATCGTAGACATCAGCAACGGCTACAAGAAGGCTCGCAAAATGGAGCGTGTGTTGTGGTAGGTTCCTCTGGACTTTCGGATATCCAGATTGATTGGCCCCCATGTGGTGTTGGTAGGCCACTACCGGAAGGAGAGGGTTTGCCGACTCCACACCCGGGACATCGAGGAGGAGCCGTGCACCACAGGAAGGATGTCTCTGCATGAGGAGCCACTGCTCCCGTGCAAGAGGACCATTGTGGTTCAGGATCTCTTTGGGAACCTCCTTCTTCCCGAGATCGTGGCAGAGAGCGGCCATGGCGATCGCGCTGACCATCTCGTCGGAAACCTGGAGCGCTTGCGCCAGGGCCGACGAAAGAACGCAGACATTGAGGGCGTGGGTAAAGGTGTAGTCGTCGAAGTTCTTCATCTCACGGATAGGCTCAAAAAGCTCCCTGCCAACGGCGAGACGGGCTACAATCGCGCACACGACCTCGCGGGCTCGAACGAGACCTTCGGGCTTTTTGGATTCGAGATCGGAGAGGACTTCTTGAGCCTCGGCAAGAAATCCCATATACCCCGTAACCGCCTGGGTTAGGACCGAATCGGGGT
>DATHCH010000153.1:0-8337 GCA_035319625.1 Thermodesulfobacteriota bacterium | reverse complement strand
TTCTGTTTCGCTTTTTCGGTGAGCTCGAGAATGGTATCAAGCCTCGTCTTGGCAGAAGGCGTCAAGGCGCATTGGATTTGGTCCGCGGAATAATGTTCGCTTAGGAATTTGGATATCTCAATTCTAAACTCCCAGCAGACCATCATTCTTCGGCATGGAAGGTTTTCATGAACGGTTCGACAATATTGGAATGAGACCTCGCCGCCCAATTGAGGACAACGAATGATTAATGCATCATGTTCTTCGATCATAAGCGTGCTCGTACACTTTGAGAAAACTCTGATAAGGCCATCACCCTTGTGCCCGAGCCCTAAACGGTAGAGCCGATAAAGCCTCTTCGAGGGATATCCCAGATGAGGGCTTACCTCTCGCTTTTTTTGCCCTTGCGGTTTTGGAGATTCGGGCTCTCCGGGGTGGATACAGAATGGCCTTGTCTCTCTTCAGGCGTTTTCATAGATCTTCATTCTTGTAGGTCGGACCATCAGCTTTTCAATTTTTGCTTGGATCTCCTCTCTTTCTGGATTCTTTTCCCAGTTTTTCCATTCGTCTATACTATGCCATGTGGAGACCACAATTAAATTATGAGAATCATCGGACGCTTGCAAGGTCTCTCCTGAAATGTACCCCTTAGCTCCGATGGTTTTTCTTCTCAATTCCTCGAGCAATCTCAAGAAATCTGGTACCTTTCCCTTCTTGACCCTCCGATCGATAATGATCTTTACTGCCATTGCCATCCTCCCGATTGCGTTTTGTTATCCCCAGGATTCTTTCACAAAAAATAGCTTGGAGGTTGATTTCGGAACCTAGTTTCGTTCCAAACCAGCTGCCATCTCCTCTCCCAGGGAAAGGTGCCCCTGTTAATGCAAAGTATTCAAACCGAACGTACTTAATCTGTTGCCATTCAATGCAATGTACTCCCCAAAATCAACGATTTCGGCTGAAAAAAATACGCAGGGCAAAGGTAGAGCCATTTCTGACTCTGCCTTTGCCCTGTGGCATTTAAATATTGGAATAAACCCTACACCTTTTGTACGAATATGTCAACCGAAACTTTTCAGGAACAGGTCCTCAATTTGAGGTCGTTCTGTAACACGACGTCATTGGTGGGGCGGAGGGGTTGTGGCTTTCCCATTCGCAGCCTGAGTTGCGCCACGCAGCTCGGCCAGCAGTTTTGAATGTCGTGAGAAGTACCACAGGGAAGCGCACACGAGCACGAGAATCCCTACTGCAGCTCCGATGTAGAGCGGTGTGTTTTGATTATTCAGCTTGACCAGACCGCTGGCTACCAGTGTGAACGGGATGGCCTCGGGTAGAATCCCGATGGCCGTCCCCAGCAGAAAGTGGAGGTGCCGGATGGACGACAGTCCCAGCAGGAAGTTGATAATCAACCCACTGATGGGGAGCTGGCGTATGGCAAAGACCAGTAGCGCGGCCGAATGCCCGTGGAAATGCTCCTTGAGCCTGCCGACCCGTGGCCAGTGGCGCAAAACGAAATCGCGGCCGCCCCACCGTACAAACAGAAAAAGGGCATAATAACCGACCAATGTTGCCACCTGCGTCCACAGTAGACCGTGCCAGAATCCGAACGCCAAGCCGCCGATGGGACAGAATAGCAGACGGGGCATACCCGCGGCCACGAGCGCGAAAACGATCACCATCCATGCCGTCGGTCCCATCCAACCCAGCGACAGCAGCCAGTATTTGACGTTTTGGATATCCCCGAAATACTTCCGCGCCGGTGTGAAATAAACCGAGGCAAATGCCGCCGCTACCACAGCCAGCATGATCAGCGGTTTCCACGGGAAGTCCGTCGTGCCCGATTTCGGGATATGGATCTTGACAGCCGTCATAGAACCGGATCGTCTAAGGAAAGAATCTCGTTGCATAATGATATAGAGATATATGGTTTGTCAAATACTTTCAATTTCATCGATATAATACCTGACTGGAGCGTGGATCAGATCTTCCGATGAGTTTTCCACGACAGAGTGAGGCATTACTCCTCGATAAGGCTTTGGCTTCGGCAGGAGCTTTGGGGGATGTTGGTAGGGCGTAGTCTGCGATAGACCATCCAGGATGATCGCTTCCGTCCTTTTCGGCTTCACCCGCTTCCTAAATATAACGTCTGGGACGTGGAGGAGATGGAAGAATTTGCTTTTAAACTATTTGGGCTTTGAGCTTTTCAACGTTAATCGCTGCCTCTAAAATATTCGTCAAGGCCGGCTTCGAGGAAAGATGGGGTTTGGAAATCAAGGGAATATAGGGAACTTTCCCGAAGACCGGCACTTCCGTAAAGGACCGGATCAACCCGGGGTTCGTCTTCTCGACCAGTCTTTTTCTAGAACTTGAGATAGGACTCGGTTGATTGATCAAAAGCCCGAGAATCTTTACCCCATTCTCTCTTGCCCAATTGAGAGTAAGGAGCGTATGGTTAACCGCCCCAAGTTTTGAACCAACCACGACAATCGTCGGGATGTTCAGTTCCAATATTAGATCCAGATTCGTCAGTTTTCTTGCGAGGGGTACCAGGAGACCGCCGGCTCCTTCGACGAAGAGGATATCGTGCCTTTCTCTGAGCTTCTTATAAGCTGAAGAGATTTTCCCCATCTTAATCTCTTTGCGATCGATCTGTGCGGCAATGAACGGAGCCAACGGTTTTGAGAACCGATAAGGGTTAATAAGGGATAGGTCATCTTTAGAACGTGATACCGCTTTTAGAAAGGTGGCGTCCCTTGGAATGAGCCTACCATTTCTCTTAGGACAACCCGTTTCGATCGGTTTCATCACGCCCACGTCGAGTCCCTTGTTGGACAGAAGACTTACAAGACACGCCGTGACGATAGTCTTCCCTACCTCTGTATCCGTGCCCGTGACAAAAATCCCTTTTCCCATTTGTGCTACTTAACGTTAAATTCCTTCCAACACTCTCCCCTTCCTCCCTTCGGAGACTGTGTCCCAATAATAAAAACCGATCAAAACAAGGCGGAAGAGACCGTCGGGGGAGAAGTCTTAGACCTGCCTGCGCGAAGCCGCTTCGGCGAAGGCAGGGCGGAAACCTTTTACATGTAAGATTCAGACATTCCGTATCCTTAAGATGACTCCATTTTCCACAAGCACCGATTAACCATTCCTAAAAGACCGCATTCTAAGACTTTGAGACCCGACTGCCTCTTCCACCAAGACCGCAATTACGACGCAGTGCCCTATCAGGTGAGGCCGGGACCGATGGCCGCCCCTATCGAATAATAGGTAATCGAAAGCATCTCGCTCAACTCATCCTGGGACACGCTTAATGGCGGCATCAATACGATAACATTTCCTAGAGGTCTAATGATAAGCCCATTCCTCCTCGCTTCTCCAATCACTTTGGTCCCGATTCTATCCTCAAAAGGGTATTCCTCCTTAGTGGCCTTGTCTAAAACGAGTTCTATCCCGACCATCATTCCAAGTTGTCGGATGTCCCCAACGTGTTCGAGCTTCTCATATTCCTTCAAGGCTTCCGATATAAAATGAATTTTGGCTTGCGACTTTTCGAGAACTTTTTCTTCTTTCATCACTTTTAAATTGGCCACAGCGGCTGCGCACGCCAGGGGATTTCCGGTATACGAGTGACCATGAAAGAAAGTCTTCTTCTCTTTGTATTGTCCGAGGAAGGCATTGAAGATCTCCTCCGTCGTCAGGGTCGCTGCCAGGGGGAGATATCCTCCTGTGATCCCCTTTGCAAGGCAGAGGATGTCCGGGGAGATAGACTCGTGATCACAGGCGAACATCGTTCCAGTTCTTCCGAAACCTGTTGCCACCTCATCAGCGATTAGAAGCACATTGTACTTTTTCGTTAATTCCCTTATTTCTTTCACATAGCCCTTTGGAGAAGTGATCATTCCTGCTGCACCTTGGATCATGGGCTCAATGACCAAACCAGCGATCTGCTGATGATGGGTTGACAGAATCTCATCAACCCTGTTCAAACACTCCATCCCGCAGGATGGATAGGACCTTGCCAAAGGACACCGATAACAGTAAGGATAGGGAGCCCGGTAAACCGGAAAGAGCAGAGAGCCATACGTTTCATGGAAAAGATCGATCCCGCCCAGGCTTACAGAGCCAATGGTATCACCGTGATAGGCATTGATAAAGGAAAGAAATGTATGTTTGCCTCTTCCATTTCCCTTTTGCTTCCAGAATTGAAAGGCGATTTTGGCGGCAATCTCAACCGCTGTCGAGCCGTTGTCCGAATAGAAAACCTTTCTCAAGCCGGCTGGTGCGATTTCGACAAGCTCCTTGGCCAGTTCAATGGCCGGGACGTTTGAAATTCCAAGGAGTGTGGAGTGAGCCACCTGATCGAGTTGATTTCGAATGGCATCGTCAATCTTTTTCTTTCGGTGTCCATGGAGGTTCACCCATAGAGAAGAGACCCCATCGAGGTACCTCTTCCCGTCGATATCCACCAGGTAAGATCCTTCGCCTCTTTCGACGATGAGAGGAACCTCCTCCATATAATCCTTCATCTGAGTGAAGGGGTGCCAGATCAGACGGCGGTCTAACTCCTCAAGCTCTTTGTTTCTTATAGAATCCATTCTTTCCGTATTTTTTCAAAGGCTCTTAGGCCGAAATCCAATTGTTCCACGGTGTGGGTGGCCATCAGTGTGATCCGAAGCCTTGATGTCCCGTCAGGAACCGTGGGAGACCGGATTCCCTGAACATAGATCCCTTCATCAAACAGACTTCGAACCATGTTCATAGTCATGGAAGGGTCTCCGAGGATTAAGGGAAGAATTGGCGTCTCCCCCTCTGGGATCAGGTAACCCAAGCCTCTCATTCCTTCTCTAAAATACGCGGCATTATTCCTTAACTGACTTACCAATTCGGGTCGTTCCCCAAGGATCTTAAGGGCCGCCAAGGCGGAACTGCATACCGACGGCGGAAGCGCTGTCGTATAGAGAAGACTCCTTGCCTTATTGACGAGATAATGGATCAACTCTTCACTCCCTGCGATATAGGCGCCAAAAGAGCCAAGGGCCTTTCCCAGAGTCCCCATCTGTATGTCAACCCTTCCCTCGAGGCCGAAGTGTTCGACAGCGCCTTTCCCTTTTTTCCCCAAGACCCCAGTGCCATGCGCGTCATCCACCATCACCAGGGCCGAGTATTTCTCGGCGAGATCAACGATATCGGGAAGGGGAGCGATATCTCCATCCATGCTGAAGACAGAGTCCGTAACGATTAGCCTTTTTCTGGACATTGAAGATCTCCGGAGGATCTCTTTGAGGGAATTCATGTCGGCATGTTTGTAGATCCTCACCTCTCCCTTACTGAGCCTGCATCCATCTACGATGCTCGCATGATTGAGCTCGTCGCTCAGGATCACATCTCCCTCTCCCGCAAACGCTGAAATGGTTCCCACGTTGGCATGGTAACCCGAGCTAAAAAGGAGAGCCCTCTCCGTTCCTTTAAACAAGGCCAATTCCTTCTCCAAAGTTCGATGGACTTCCATGTTTCCTGATATGAGTCTGGATCCCCCGCTTCCCGTACCGTAACGGGATGCGGCATCCATGGACGCTTTTTTGAGCTCGGGGTGATTGGCAAGACCGAGGTAATTGTTTGAAGAGAACATCAAAACCCTTTTGCCGTTGATGACGACGGAGCTATCCTGTTCGCCTTCGACGGTTCTCAGCTCCCTGTAAAGCCCCGTTTTCTTCAGATCGTTGATCTCATCTTGAAAAAAGGTATCCCTCATGGCTTAACCCATCGGGCGGCGCCAGACCCGGCCTTTGAAAGAGACTTAAGAAGCGCCGCTCCGTGAACCCCGTTAGAAATACCAGTCGTCGCGACTCGTAACCGAGCTGGGCATCGAACCCCGCCGGAATTATTCTGGGCCCTAACCTCGTTGCAGAGCAGCGGAGCATCATTTCTAACGGGATGAAGCATTGCCAAGAGGATAGTATAGATTCGTTTTATTGTCAACCAAAAACTAATTTGTGGTTAACAATTCTATGAAGGACGAGACGAATTTTCTCAACCTATCTTCGTGCGATTGCTTGTTGGGTTTTAGGTTGTGCCTTCGAACTTTGAATGACTCGACTTTTAGATTGATAGACTCTATTTTCTTTACTCAAGGTTATTTTTATGTTATTGAAACACAAACGAAATCGGCTCATGCTTAAACGACCCTGAATTATGGCCCCATCGTTTCTGTTAAAATGGAAATGGATTCTGCTCCTCTGCATCTTAGCGGGAGTCGTATCTACCATGAGGAGATCCATCGTTTGGTAAAAAATTGAAAGGGGAAAAGAGTTTTAGGGAGCGAGAATGCCACCGGTGATGAAAAAAGATAGGGGAGTTAAATTGTCCTCGGATCTCGTTTTAGATCTTTATTCAGATCTTTTGACGGAGCTTTGGGAGATTGTATCGGCCCTGATCGGAGAAGACATTCTGGCATTTCTTTTCACCCTCTCCATCCGGAAACTTGGCGACAAGCATCCCTTTTTGCATTCTCTTAAAGTTTCCGAGGAAGGTATCTCATGGGAAAAGCTGAAGGAGGATTGCCGGACGGTTGCCCCGGGCGAAATTCATCGAGGTTTTCAAGGCTTGATCAATCAACTTTCCCATCTTTTTTCGGCGTTGGCAGATGGGGTGATCAACAAGGAACTCTTTCCAAAGGTCTTCCCGAAGGTCAAAGAGGCCGAGCGAATTATTTCTCAACAATAGGGGACTTCGGTGAGATTGATTTTTAAGAATCTAAATGTCCTTCGTTCTACCATCAATGCCATCAGCACGAGCGTCGAGATCAAGGAAATCGTCGAATCGGCCGGGAACAATCTTCCCAGTTTGTTTGACTTCTCTTCCTTTGGGGTTTTTTGGAAAGAGGATCTCCTTCTCTTCCTTTACCAAGAGGAGTCTTGTCCTTCCTCCTTCTCCCAAGAGGTCGTCAAGAACATGATCAACGTTTTTTCAATCCTGGGAGAGGAGTCCGTCGATGCGGAGCGAGTTACCCTTCAAATAGAAAAAAGGAAGCTGAAAGGCAAACAAGGGACCATGGATCGAAAAGCGACCCTGAAATCTCACCTCACTTTACCGCTGGCCGTAGAGGGGGAGATCTTAGGATGTCTCTCTCTCAACAGTGACCAACCCAATGCCTTTGACGCCCAGGACCTACAGTTCCTTTCCGTCATCGGATACCAGATGGCAGCGAGCTTAAAGCATTTTCAAAGATTTAGTTCGATCAAAAACATGGCCACTTATGATACGTTGACCGGCCTTTATAATCGGAGGTATTTCGAGGAAAGGCTTGAGGTTGAGGCCCAAAAATCTTTTCACTCGGGCCTTCCGCTTTCATTGGTGATGGTAGATATTGATCATTTTAAGAAAGTCAATGACACCTTCGGGCATACCGAGGGGGATCAGATCCTTTGCAAGATTTCTTCCTTATTGAAAAATTCGGTTCGAAGGAACGATAGCGTCGCTCGTTATGGCGGCGAAGAGTTCATTCTGATATTGCCGGAGGCCGCCTTGCAGCAGTCTTTCGTCATTGCGGAGCGAATTCGACAGTTGGTGGAAAACACCCTCTTCGAAGTAGGACGGGCTCAAGTCAATTTAACCCTGAGTATGGGAATCTCCAATTTTCCAAGTCATCGAGTGAAGTCGAAGGAAGAGTTGATCAAGATGGCGGACCAGGCACTCTATGATGCCAAAAGGGGAGGACGGAACAAAGTCTGTATTTTTACGGAAAAATCTTCTCAATGGACCGTCCCGACTTAGCTAACGAGTTCAGATACGGTCAATATCATGGAAAGTTCAAAATGAATTCTATCCCGAAAAAATAAAAAAAGGCACGCCGATAAGACGTGCCTTTTTTGCTGGAATAGATTTTCCAGGGGGCCTAAATTACTTCTTTGGTGCGGCCTCCTTCTTTGGAGCGGGCACTTTGATCGCCTCAGCGATCATCTTGTCCGCTTCCTTCTTGTACTCGACGCTGACTTTCATTGCCGGCTTCAGATCCTCAAACTTGAGAGGCTCCTTACCCTTCATAATCTTTGCATCAGCGGCGACAACGAAGGTTTTCTCCCCTGCCTTTCCCTTTCCAGTAACCACAATGCTCTTTGCCATGGCGTCCACGCTCTTAATCTCTCCACTGAACTTCTCCGGTTTAACTTTAACGGGCGCAGTGGAGGCTGGTGCCGCTTTTGCAGGAGCAGTCGTTGCGGGTTTTGCAGGAGCTTGTGCAATGGCTCCGGAAACAAAGGCTACCAAAGTAAGCATGACCACTAACAGAATCGTCTTTTTCATTCAATCCACCTCCCTTCTCATTAGGTTTATAGAGATAAGAGCAAAATCAGTGCC
>DATHCH010000152.1:0-12317 GCA_035319625.1 Thermodesulfobacteriota bacterium | reverse complement strand
TAGTTGATTGCAGCAAGCGGAGGGTATTCTCCGTATAGCAACCTGACCATTTCGTACTTTGCCTTTTCGAGGAGACTCAATTTACTGGCATCATACTCAAAAGTAATATAGATCCGTGCAGGGTAATCGTCCCCCTCCTTTCGGTGTACGTCCCCTTTTTTCAGGATATTCATGATCTTCCAGCACCACTGCACGATGGGATATTCCTTGGGGTGGATCTTGATCTCCCTGGTCAAGCCAGACGCCGACGCCTCTGCCACGGCCTTGACGACCACGACATTGTCATCCTTGACCAATGCATAGGTAGTATGTTTCTCGATCTTCTTAAAGATGAGAGGCTTCCAGCCAGGGGGGAGCGTCCCTCCCGCGGTTGCCGCAGAAAACTTTCCTGCTTCGATGATGTCTTGTGCTTGAGCATAAATGGTTACAGAAGAGAGGGCCAAGTGAAGTATCAAGGCAAGGTTCAAAATAATAAGGAGTTTCTTACGCATTGTGTCTCACCCTGACAAAGCTCGATCTAATGCAAACGCATTAAATATTTTGTAGGGCAACCCTTTAGGATTGTTTTAAGCAAGGCTAAAGCCTTGCGCTACAAGTAAAATGATTTATTGCGTTTGTATTAAATAGTGCTTACGGCTTGCTTCAAATACCATCTTATCACATCCTTTCAGTTCAAAACAATTCTGTCGTGGATATGAGGCTCATGGAGAAATCGATTGAAAAATTCAAGAAATCCTGATAGTCTAATTGAAAGAACAAGTCGGGAAAGGAAGGGGGAACGACAATGGGTAAGTTCATCATGGGATTGATCGTTGGGATCCTTATCTTCTTTCTCTTCGTCTACTTCGGCGGCGGCCGGACCCTGAAGAAGGTAGGAGTTGGTCTGATCGATACCGGCAAAAGAATGGAAGTCATGGAAGACATGATCAAAAAGAAAAAAGGAGATGTGGAGAGGGATCTGGAGAAGGATGTGAAGAAAAGGGTTTTTAAAGAGGATAAGGATGCTACCAAGAGGACGGAAGCTCCACGGTGACAGAACGGGGAGCTTCCCGGGCACGTAGCCGGTCAATAAGTGACAGAGAAATCTTCAAGCTCTTCGGTATACTCCTCCCAGATCACACTGACATTTTTCACTCCTGCCTCGGAGGGACCTCGATGGCACCACTGAATGATCTGATCCACCTTTTCCCTATCGCCCTCAAAGACCGCCTCGACACAGCCATCCCTGCGGTTTTTAACCCAGCCTTTTACCCCCAGCCTAAGAGCCGTCGCCTGAGTATGGTGGCGAAAGAAGACTCCTTGAACCCTTCCTTCAACGATGACCCGTGCCCTTACCTTTCCCATATGAGCCTAACACCTATCCCGGCTAAATTATTTGGTGAAACCTATAGAACAAAAACCCGTTCACGCCTACGCTCTTCCCCATGGGAGAGGAGGAGAGGGTGGGGCCAGTCCAGCTTAGAATTATCACAGACTTCTCTTAAAATCAACGATAAGAATCAATCTAAAGGCGCGCAGAAGAAATTAAACTTGAAAAGTCGAATTCAGATGGATTAGAATTTTTATTTAGCTCTTTCCCATTATCAAAAGGGGTGCGATTAGCTAATGGGGGGTTGGTCGGAGGAGATGAAGTTGCTTTATCTGGGCATCGATGTCGGATCCGTCAGCGCGAATACCGTAATCATGGACGATCATCGGGAGGTGCTGGAGGAACATTACACACGCATCAAGGGGCAACCCCTCCTCACCGTTCAGAGGGTGCTGCAGGAGATTCTTCAGCGGATTCCTCTCGAACAATTTCATTCTATCTCGTTTACCGGCACCGGAGGAAAACTCCTCTCCGAACTCCTGGGTGGAAATTTCATCAATGAGATCATTGCCCAGGCCAGGGCGGTTGAGTATTTCTATCCCGGGGTCAGGACGATTATTGATATCGGGGGAGAAGATTCCAAACTGATTCTCGTCCAAGAAGAGGAGGGTCGCTTCAAGATCAGCGACTTTTCGATGAATACTCTCTGCGCAGCGGGCACCGGATCCTTTCTCGATCAGCAAGCCAGCCGATTAGGCCTGACCATTGAGGAATTTGGGCAGCTCGGCCTGAAATCAAGCAACCCACCGCGCATTGCGGGCCGATGCAGTGTCTTCGCTAAATCGGATATGATCCATCTTCAACAGATCGCCACGCCAGATTACGACATTGTGGCTGGGCTCTGTTATGCCTTGGCTAGAAACTTCAAGAGTAACATTGGGAAGGGAAAAATGTTCCTGAAGCCCATCTCCTTCCAAGGCGGAGTGGCGGCCAATGTGGGGATGCGGAAAGCCTTTTTGGATGTATTGGAGCTTTCCGACGGAGAACTCATCGTTCCAAAGCATTTTGCTTCGATGGGAGCCATCGGTGCCATCCTGGTGGCACAGGAGGACAAGGAGAGCAAAAAGGAATGGAGTGGCCTCAGCCGCTTCAATCAATATCTCCAAGACCATCGAGAAGAACGGGTGTCCTTACAATGTCTTTCCCTTTCTCCTGATCATCTCGTCCGGCGAGCGGAGGTCAATCTTTCCACCCAGAGTTTGGGGGAAGAGAAGGTTGAGGCTTATCTGGGATTGGATGTCGGTTCGATCAGCACCAATTTGGTGGTCATTGACAGGGAAAAGAAGGTTCTTGCAAAACGCTATCTGATGACAGCAGGTCGGCCCATCGAGGCGGTTCGCATCGGACTCCAGGAGATCGGCGACGAGATCGGAGACCGTGTGGAGATTAAAGGGGTCGGAACGACGGGCTCCGGTCGTTACCTCACGGCAGATTTCGTGGGGGCGGATCTGGTGCGAAATGAGATCACTGCCCAGGCCACCGCAGCCATCTATATTGATCCAAGCGTGGACACCATCTTTGAGATCGGCGGACAGGACTCCAAATATATCAGCATCGACAACGGGGTGGTGATCGATTTTGAGATGAACAAAGTCTGTGCCGCCGGCACGGGATCCTTTTTGGAGGAGCAGGCTGAAAAACTCGATATCTCCATCAAAGAAGAATTCGGGAGACTTGCCCTCTCTGCCGGAGAGCCCGTGAGGATGGGGGAACGATGTACTGTGTTCATCGAGTCCGATCTGGTTCATCACCAGCAAATGGGCGCCGAAAAAGATGACCTGATTGCTGGACTCAGCTACTCCATCGTTCAGAACTATCTCAATCGCGTGGTCGGGGACCGCCGCATAGGAAATCGGATCTTTTTCCAGGGCGGGACGGCCTTTAATAAAGGAGTCGTGGCTGCCTTTGAGAAGGTCCTGGATAAAGAGATCATCGTCCCTGAGAATCATGATGTGACGGGGGCCATCGGCGTCGCCATTCTGGCCATGGAAGAAAGGACATGGGAGCGGTCGGGTTTCAAGGGATTCGACCTGAGTCAGCGCCGCTACGAACAGACGTCTTTTGAATGCAAAGGTTGTTCCAATCTCTGCCTCATCCGAAAGGTGAGTGTCGAAGGAGAAAAACCCCTCTTTTACGGAAGCCGATGTGAGAAATACGATGTGATCAAACGGACAAGGGGTTCGGACATCCCTGATCTCTTTTTGGAGAGAGAAAAGATACTCTCCGCTCCCTGTGAAGGAGAGGAACAACTCCCAACCGATGCCCCAGAGATGGGGATACCCAGAATTCTTTATTTCCACGAGATGTTTCCTTTCTGGAAGGCATTCTTTACGGAAATAGGTTATCGAGTGGTTCTCTCCGACATCACAAACAAAGAACTGATTCGAAAAGGGGTGGAGAATGTTGTCGCTGAAACGTGCTTCCCCATTAAAGTGAGCCACGGCCATGTCCTCAACCTTTTGGAGAAAGGGGTAAAGGAAATCTTCCTGCCGAGCATCGTCAATCTTAAACCCTCCCATCCGGAGATCCCCAACAGCTCGGCATGTCCTTATGCGCAATCCTTCCCCTACGCCGCTCCTTCAGCCATTGATTTTAAAAAGAACGGTGTGACTATCCTTCAACCCGTCTTTCACTTCGGGTTTGAGAGAGAATATCTGCAGAAGGAATTAGTCGAGTTCGGAAGATCCCTCGATCGAGGGTCGAAGCGGGTAAGAAGGGCCCTTCGAAAGGCAGAAAGATTCCAAGTCCTATTTTATCAATCGATGCTCAATCGTGGAAAAGAAGTCTTGGATCAGGTTGGCCCCAACGACAAGGTCATGGTGATCGTGGGTAGGCCTTACAATTCCTGCGACTCCGGGGTTAATCTCGAGATTCCGAAAAAATTGCGAGACCTGGGAGTCCTTCCCATCCCGATGGATTTTCTTCCTTTGGAATCCGTCGCTCCGACTGAAGAGATTCAGGAGATGTATTGGCGATACGGGCAAAGGATATTGGCCGCCGGAAAGATCATCAAGGAAGATCCCAAACTTTATGCGGTCTATATCACTAATTTCGGCTGCGGCCCGGATTCCTTCATCAGCCACTTCTTTAGGGATTTGTCCAAAGGCAAGCCCTATCTCCAGTTGGAAATTGATGAGCACAGCGCCGATGCAGGGGCGATCACACGCTGCGAGGCTTTTTTAGACAGTTTGAAAAATGTTGAGACGAAAAAGGTGCTCCCCGTTAAAAAGGAGCGGGCGAGAACGGACCGGACAAAAAAGATCTACATTCCTTATATGTGCGACCATTCGTTTCCGGTGGCGGCAGCTTTCCGGGCTTGCGGCGTGGAGGCCGATGTCTTCCCGGAATCAGACGAAGAAACCCTCTCCTGGGGTAGGAAGCTCACCTCAGGGAAAGAGTGTTATCCTTGCATTCTGACGACCGGCGATATGGTCAAGTTGGTAAAGGATCCTCATTTCGATCATGCGCGAGCCGCTTTCTTCATGCCTTCTGGCACCGGGCCATGCCGGTTTGGTCAGTATCATCGCTTCCACCGCGTTGTCCTCGATGATTTGGGGTTTCAGCATGTCCCCATTTACTCGCCCAACCAGGATGAAACGCTCTATAATGATTTGGGTATCATGGGTTCTCAATTCACCCGCCTCGGATGGCAGGGGATTGTCGCCGTCGATCTGTTGACGAAGAAGCTTTTGGAGACTCGGCCGTATGAGAAGGAAAAGGGAAAAACGGACCTGGTTTATCAGGACGCACTAAGGGAAGTCTGCCAAGCGATCCTCGATGGAGACGATTTGGAAGAAAGTCTGCGAAAGAGCATTGAAGCTTTCGGTCGGATCGGCGTGAACGGAGTCGGGACAAAGCCTCTCATCGGAATTGTCGGAGAGATCTTTGTCCGGCTCAATCGGTTTGCCAATGAAAATGTCATCCGAAAGATCGAGCAGTTCGGCGGGGAAGCATGGATTGCCCCTCTGACGGAGTGGATTCTTTATATCAACACTATTGCCAAGAAGAGGAGTCTCAAGAAGAAGTCCTTTTCGAATCTATTGAAGGTTTTTCTCACGGACTACTATCAGAAGAAGGACGAACACCACCTGGAGAAAATATTTAGAGGCCATCTCAGAAATTTCGGTGAACCCCCAACCCGCTCGATTTTCAGGAATTCGAAACCATACCTGGACGCCTCTTTTGAGGGCGAAGCGATCCTCTCTGTTGGCAAGACGATCGATTTTGCCAAAAGGGGCGCAAGTGGAGTCGTCAATATCATGCCGTTTACCTGCATGCCCGGGACGATCGTCAGTACGTTACTCAAACGATATCGGGAAGAAAATAGTAACATCCCGATTCTCAACATGACTTATGACGGACAAGAGCAAACCAATACCTTGACCCGCCTTGAAGCCTTCATGTATCAAGCGAAGGAATTCCAAAACAGGAAAAACCGCGCAACGTAACTCGTTGACATTCTGATCCATTTATTCTCTTGTGAATTTCTGTTTGATTGCTTAACATAATAAATCAGCTCTGTTTCATCTCCGTGCGCGGGGTTTCCGCGCAAGACGAGGGCCGAGCTGAGAAGAAGAGAGGAGCTTTTATGAAGAAGCCTTTGGTTGGAATCCTGATGGGAAGTGAAAGCGATCTGCCGATCATGGAAAAGGCAGCAGAGGTCTTGAAGGAAATGGGCATCCCTTACGAAGTGGAGATCAGGTCAGCCCATCGACTTCCAGAGAAGACCGCCCTTTATGCCAAGACAGCAAGAAAGCGTGGGATCGAGGTATTGATTGCAGGGGCCGGGATGGCAGCTCATCTTGCAGGAGCTTTGGCCAGCCATACCACTCTTCCCGTGATCGGTGTCCCCATCAAATCAGGAGCGCTCGATGGTGCGGATGCTCTTTACTCCACCGTCCAGATGCCCCCCGGGGTTCCGGTGGCCACTGTTGGAATCGACGGCGCGAAGAATGCAGCCTATCTGGCCAGTGAAATCCTTTCCATCAAATATTCTGAGATAGACAAAAGATTGGCTGATTTGAGATCTAAGACGAAGAAGTCCTTAATACAGAAGTCAAAAGCTATAAAAAAGAAAAAACCGTAGTCAAACATATTTGAAATTTCCCTTTACTCTCCCCTCTCCCTTTGATAGGGGAGGGAAAGGGTGGGGGTGAACGAACAGAAAGAAGTATCCCCCTCCCCTTAATCCCCTCCCGCCAGGGGAGGGGAGATTTTTGCGGAGAGCTGTCTTCTAATTGTCAGAAGAAAACCTTCAGACTAGAAGATGTGACAATCTAATGAGTAACAACCAAGCGATTCAAAGGGCTGCAAAGATTATCAAAGGAGGAGGGGTCGTTGCCTTTCCAACAGAGACGGTTTATGGTTTAGGGGCGGATGCCTTCAACCCACTTGCCGTGGCTCGGATCTTTGAGGTCAAGAGAAGGCCCTATTTTGACCCGTTGATCGTTCACGTCGCCAATCCATCCGATGTGAAGAAGTTAGCGAAAGAGACCCCGTCCAATGCCAAGAAATTGATAGAAAGATTCTGGCCCGGGCCGCTGACGATCGTTCTTTTAAAGGAAGAAAAAATTCCTGATATTGTGACCGCCGGTCTTCCCACGTTAGCCATTCGGATGCCCAATCATCCCATGGCTCTCGCCTTGATCGAGGAATCCAAATGCCCCATCGCAGCGCCGAGTGCCAATCCCTTCGGCTACCTGAGCCCAACGACGGCCGAGCATGTTCGAGATCAACTGGGTGACGAGGTCGATCTCATCTTAGATGGAGGACCCTGCCCGGTTGGAGTGGAATCCACCATCGTCTCTTTCTTAGAAGAGAAGCCCATGTTGTTAAGGCCTGGTGGGGTGTCGCTGGAGGAGATTGAATCCATCATTGGTAAGGTTGAGATCCCTTCCATCGAAAGCAGACCGTCTGCCCCTGGAATGTTTCCGAAGCACTACGCCCCCCGGACGCCAATCCTTCTCGATTGGAGTGAAAAGAACCTCGACCTCTATGAAGATAAAAATATTGGTCTATTGTTGTTTCAGGAACCCAAGGATAATCTGAAATCCCATTCTGTAGAGATTCTTTCAACGAAGGGGGATCTTCGGGAAGCGGCGGCCAATTTGTTTGCAGCCATCCGGCGATTGGATGCGTTGAATTTGGATCTCATTGTAGCCGAGCCCATTCCGGAAGTTGGATTGGGCCGGGCGATCATGGACCGCCTCCGGCGTGCAGCCTCCAGAGGGAAATAAAATTAATGAAGAAAGTTATTCTTGTTCTTTTATTTCTTGTTCCACTTTCCACCTTCTACACTCCACGTTCTTTTAGTCTTCCGGCAGACGATGTCCAGGTGGTATTGGATGATCAATACTTTGAAGTTGCGAAGAAAGTGATCCAGGAGGCCGAACATTCCATTCAGGTGATGATGTTTGAGATGGGATATTATGATGAATATCCAATGGCTCTTTCCAACCTTCTCGTCAGAGAGCTCATTAATGCGGGAAAACGAGGAGTGAAGGTCGAGGTGATCTTAGAAGTGAAAGAGGGAGAGGATCGGACCACCGAAAGGAATCGTCATACGGGAAAGATCTTATCTGAAGGCGGGGTGGAGGTTGTCTACGATTCTCCGTCCAAAACCACTCATGGTAAATTAATGGTAGTCGATGGAAAACTGAGCCTTCTGGGCAGTACGAATTGGACTTACTATGCCCTGACGAGTAACAACGAGGCTTCTATTCTTGTTCGATCAAAAGAGGTGGCTAAGGCATTCGTTGATTATTTCAATCGAGTGAAAGCCACGGGCAGCAAAAAATAAAAAAATAATGTCAAAATTCAAAGCTCAAATTCCAAATCAATGTCAAACTTCAAAGATCATTCAAAAGATATTTGACATTTAGGATTTGACATTCCTTTGACATTTGGAATTTGGTATTTGACATTGGTCTTTGAAACGATGCTCATCGATTCGCATGCCCATTTGGAAATGCCAGAGTTCAAAAAGGATCTGGAAGCGGTCATCCAGAGGGCGAAAGAATCCGGGGTTGAATATGTCTTCACGGTCGGAACGGAGGAGAAGGACTGGAAGAGGGCCGTTGAGATTGCCGATTCCCACCCTTCGATCTATTCGATCCTCGGCGTACATCCTCACAATGCAAAAGAGGTCGACGATCAGACTTATCCAATGCTCAGGGAACTCTGTCAAAATGGGAAGGTGAAAGCCTATGGAGAGATCGGCTTGGACTTTTTTAGGAACCTCTCACCACGCGATATTCAGCTGAAGCGGTTCAGGGAACAGATCGGGTTGGCGAAAGAGTTACGGCTTCCGGTTGTGATTCACGATCGAGAGGCTCATCAGGAAACGCTGGAGATATTGAAATCGGAGAAGGCGGGGGATTGCGGAGGAATCATCCATTGTTTCTCTGGGGATTATGAAATGGCAAAAACCTGTATGGATATGGGATTTTATATCTCAATCCCCGGAAGCATCACATTTAAGAATGCAGAGGGCTTTAGGGAGGTGGTCAAAAGGATTCCGTTGGAGTCGCTTCTGGTCGAAACCGATGCTCCTTTCTTGACTCCGGTTCCTTTTCGAGGAAAGCGGAATGAACCGAGTTATGTTCGATATACGGCACAAAAGGTGGCGGAGGTTAAGAACATTTCTTTTGAAAGGGTGGCTGAGGTCACAACAAAGAATGCAATGCGGGTTTACAGATTAAATTAGGAGGGACACGGAGCGCGATCACGCCTGCGTGCCGTAACGATAGGCACTTCGGCGTGCAGGCACGGACACGTAGTTTTTTGTAGGGGAAGGAGAATTCATGAGGCCGGCAATCATTGTCGTGGATATGTTGAAGGATAACTTGAAGGAAAGCTCTCGGAACCCATACTATCAAGAAGGAAAAGGCATTATACCGAATCTTCAAAAACTCTTACAGGAGAGCCGAAAAAGGGGGTTCCCCGTCGTCTTCGCTTGCGATAGTTTCCTGCAAGGGGATTTCATCTTTAAAGGTAGGATGAAGATTCATGCCCTTCGTGGAACGAAAGGTGCAGAAGTTGTAGATGAGCTGAGGCCGGAGCCTGCGGATATTGTTTTGCCCAAGAGACGATTCAGTGCGTTCTTCAAGACCGATCTGGACCAGACGCTTCGCACACTTGAGGTGGACACGATCGTCGTCACAGGCGTTACCGTTGAGGTCTGTGTTTTGATGACGGCGATGGATGGGCTCAGTCATGATTTTTCAGTTATTCTTTTGGAAGACTGTTCCGCCAGCCGGAGCAAGGACTTTCAGCAGAGCTGTCTCAACCTCTACCGCGATTTTGCCCTTTTCCCTTTATTAAGGATTATGACCCTTGCTGAGTTTTTAAAAGAGGTATCGTGATCAAATCCCCCCGACCCCCCTTTGCTAAAGAGGGGATTGTAGCGCCCTCATTTACTGAGGGTGTTCAAAAAATCGTCTGTAGACAATGTCGACGCTACATCTGAGATGGATTATCGCGAGAAAGATTTCATTGACCACATAAGGACCACGCTGTCTTCAAGGCAGAGAACGGTGATTGAGCATCTCCCGTTTTCCCATGCGGCGGTTCTTGTCCCGCTTTTTAAGAAGGGAGAGAATTGTTACCTTCTTTTTACCAAGAGATCGGATGAGGTCAAATATCACAAAGGCGAGATCTCTTTTCCCGGTGGGGTCGTTGATGAAGACGATTTGGAGTTGATCAACACCGCACTCCGGGAGGCCCACGAGGAAATCGGGCTCAGAGAGAGCGATGTTCAGATCATCGGAATATTGGATGACATTGTGACCATTACCGAATTTATTGTCACCCCGATTGTTGGCCTTTTCCCCTATCCTTATCCATTTAAGGTAAGCGAGAAAGAAATTTCGGAACTGATCGAGGTGCCTCTATCGCACTTACTCGACGGCAATTCTTTCGGTGAAAGGGAGATCTTCCGAGGTGGTCAGAAAGAGCTCGTTTACACCTACCAATATGGAAAACATACAATCTGGGGTGCCACCGCCCGGATACTGAAACAGTTTTTGGACTTAATCACATCCCCAAGAAACACTTAAAACTCCTGTTCTGTTTTTTTGCCTATTCAATCCAATTAGGTCATTATTTCCGGTTTCAAAGATCGATCCGCTACGTTCACCCATAATTCAGGCGCTTTCGATGGGACAAGACAGACCACAACCAATAATTTCTTGCTACGATTTCTTACCTGATGTTGTCAAACAGCCGCATACAGAAATGACTTGCACCCTCTTTCTTACCAACCACAACGCGTGCCGCGACCCCTTTCGCCTCCCCATTTTCAAAATAAGTAGGCTTGACTTCAGAATATTTTAGAATCTTCATGCTGTTCTCCATTTCCCTCCCGCGAGGACCACGGAGGTTTCAACCTGGCGCTCAGGGATGTGCCAGTACTTCCTGAGAAGTTGATTTTTCTCTTCTGTTGAAACCAGCCGGTAGCCGTGCTTCTGATAGAATGTCACGGCCCAGGTGGCATCAGCCCATGTTCCGATCAGAATCGGTTTCTCTGTGGTAGACTCGAGGAATCGCAAGAGCCGTGAACCTATTCCGCGATTTCTCATCCGAGATCTCACATACGAATGGCGTATGAGAGTCACATCGCCTCTGTCCTGTATCCCCATAACGCCGATCAGGGTGCTACCTTCCTCAAATCCCCAGGACTTTACGCCCGTATCGATTTCTTGTCGCAGTTGTCCGCGTGACATATAAGGTTCGTGCCAGCGATCAGTTGGAATGATTCCTCGATACGCCTCTGCCGCATCGTTGATGATCTCGTAAATCAGATTGAAATCCGCTTCCTGACATTTCCGTATCATGATCTTCACTATCCAGCCCTGAAAAGCCAGCTATCCTAATCCCAAAAGC
This sequence comes from Thermodesulfobacteriota bacterium, assembly GCA_035319625.1. Classification (GTDB taxonomy): domain Bacteria; phylum Desulfobacterota; class BSN033; order BSN033; family UBA1163; genus UBA1163. The sequence continues at coordinate 1,066 of DATHCH010000152.1, read as the reverse complement.
CGGCGTGCATTTTCTCGAGAGATGAGTTGTTTTTCTTTTTCTTGCAGGGGAAGTTCCTTAAACCATTTGATCTGAGGGATAGGGTCACTGGTACTGGGATAGTCCGTGGCAAAAAGGACTTTCTCGGCACCATGTTGGCGGATAAATTTAACCACCTCGTCCGACCCTAGGCTTTGGATATTCGGTCCCCAACAGGTGTCAACATAAATATCTCTGCCAATGATCCATTTCCTGGCTTCATTTGGCATGAAGAGGCCGCCGAAATGGGCGGCCACGATCTTAAGACCTGGAAAACGCTCTCTGAGACGGGCAATATCCTGAGGGCTTGTCCCCGGAGGCAAGGATGGGTTTGCAGGATCTTTCCCCACGTGGAAATAAGCAATCATACCCGCTTTATCCATGGCCTCGTAAATGAGTAAAAGATTTTCATCCCTTGCTCGAATAGGCTGGAAAAGCGAATGGAATTTTATTCCCTTGATTCCCTTCTCATGAATCCTTCTTACTTCCCCCAAAGGGTCCTTCATACTTGGCAGGATGGTCCCGAAGCTGAAAATAGTTTTGTTATCCATGATCTCCAAAAGAAAGTTGTTAGCCGGAATTACCACCTCAGGCCTTTCCGCCACGCAGAAAGTTATGACCGCCTCGACATCGCATCGTTTCATGTAGCTTCTTAAGTCTCCCAGGGTGAAGTCTCCCGAAAGAGGAATTGCATTTCCCACCGAGGCCCGGAATCTTTCAGCGATTTTGGAAGCAATTTTGTCCGGGAAAATGTGAGTGTGGGTGTCGATCATTTATATCTCCTTTCTATTTTTGAATACGTAGGGTATCCACGGGACAACCATCAGTACTGTCCAAAATAACCTAAAATTTTGGAGGTACTCCTTGAAATTATTAGCTTTTTGGACAAGTTTTGTTTGTTTTCAAAACCAGGTTCCGGTTCTGCTTTTTTAGTTGATTCATTTTGCTGTCCAAAATAACGGGTGGATAAGGACATTTCATGAGAGCAAAAGGCCTTAAAATTAGGGTTATTTCATAGGGCTGAGGGGTAACCATACCCCCATGGGCA
>DATHCH010000151.1:0-3309 GCA_035319625.1 Thermodesulfobacteriota bacterium | reverse complement strand
AAAAGAAATATTGTGGCAAGAAAAATTTTTTATTTACTTTTCGTGTATTTCTGGTAATTTATTGACATGAAGGTGACCGCGAAAACTCGACTGGCCCTCATTTTTTTAGCCCTCGCTTGCTTCATAGGTGTTGTAACGAGTCTGATTGTCAACTCCCTTGTCACCAATCAGATTATTTTTGAGGCTCAAGAGAGGGTCAAAGAAGATCTCAATACAGCCAGATACGTTTATACTTCTAAAATAAGGGACATCCATCGGGCAATCCGCTGGACAGCGATCAGACACGTGCTGAAAAAAGGATTGAAGGATAAAAATATCTCCCCCATTCGAAGCGAGCTTGAAGGACTGATGGTTGAGGAGGGACTTGATTTCCTGACGCTAGTGGACCGAAACGGAGTGGCCGTATTCAGATTTCACAACCCACCAGTATCAGGAGACAGTTTGCTCCAAGATCCTTTTATCAAGATAGCTCTGGAGAAAAAGGAGATTTCAGGGACCCAGATTCTCTCAGGGGACGAGTTGTCGAAGGAAGGGAGGCGCTTGGCGCAAAAGGCGACCATCCAGTCCGTTTCGGTTTCCAAGGAAAAACCGACCCGAAAGGCAGAAGAGACTTCTGGAATGGTATTGAAGGCAGCCAGCCCGATCATCGATTCTAATGGGAACGGTTTAGGAGTCCTAACAGGAGGGGTGCTCCTCAACCGGAATTTTGAGATCGTGGACCAGATCAAAAACATTGTCTTCAAGGACGCAAAATACAAAGGAAAGGAAATCGGGACAGCCACCATCTTCTTAGGCGACTTGAGAATCTCGACCAATGTCATCGATCCACAAGGAAAGCGGGCCGTGGGGACTCGAGCGAGTAGAGAGGTTTACGAGCGGGTTCTGGGGAAGGGACTTCCATGGATACAAAGGGCGTTTGTTGTGAACGACTGGTATATCACCGCCTACGAACCCATACGAGATGTCGAGGATAAGATTGTTGGGATGCTTTACGTGGGGATGTTGGAGAGCAAGTACGCATTGATGAAGGAAAGGCTGATCCTTCTTTTCTTCTTTTTCTCCATGTCAGGAATGTTGATCGCCCTAACCATCTCCTTTTTCCTGTCTTGGAAGATATTTAGAAGATAAATTCCCCGCAAACCTAACTCCCGCTCTTTCCTCCCTTAATCTAAGGGGGGCGCCAGGCCCGCAAGGATGGTTCTTTTGGAGAACCTTAGAGCGGAACCTCTTACCGATGACTTTTGGCGGTCTAACCGCGGTATCTTCATATGCTTACTGCCACGAATGGTTGCGCACCTATGATGCCACGCATTCTAAAGTTCGGAAAGAGAGCTATCCTGAAAGGGCCGAGGACAAAAGAGGAAAAATTTTTCACAGCTTCCGGGGGATGAGGGGATTACAAGAGGGGAATGCCACCCACACGAAAGGCGGCAGAGCCGAAAAATTATTCTTCATCTTCGTGTTCAGTGTTGTCCTCAGGCCCTTGATTCCGTCCTCGTCTTTTTAGTCCTTTAACGAAGCCCGAGATCAGAAGCCATAGAACAATGATCACAATGCCGATGGCTAAAAAATTCGGAGCCGCTATTTTTCTTAGAAAATCTGAGAAATATTCAATCGTATCCATCATTCTGGTTTTTCAGCGACGGCAAGGAGGGAGGTGCCGAAAGGAAGGGGAAAGAATTTTTCTAATTTGAGCATGGGGACGAGGAGATTATAAATTCTCATTTGAAAGGAAGGAAGCCTTTTTCTCCTAAGCACTTTGCTGTTCAGAAACCATCCCAGAATTCCAATTCGATTGAAGTATTTCATAAGAACGACCTTAAACCCCACGGCTTCTAATTTATTTTTCAATTCTCTCTTCCCATATCTCCTGTGATGGCCCAGATGTTTATCGATACTCCCATAAAGCCATGGATGAGATGGAACAAGAAGGAGGAGTCGCCCGCCGGGCTCCAGGAGGCTGAAGATCCTTCTTAAAGCTGTTTCATCCAGTTCAACATGTTCCAGTACATTGAAGCAAATGACCGAGTCGATATGAAAAGATCGGTAATGTTCCATCTCCGCCCCGGAGATGTCGAGATGCTCGATCTCAAATTTCCTGTATTTTTCAAAGGTGTTTCTCAGATGGGTAAGGTATTTCGGCTCCACATCAGTGACGATGATGAGGTCCCGATCCAAGAGAAACTTCGTGATATTGCCGGTCCCGGACCCGATTTCCAAAACTCTTCTGCCCAAAAATGGTCGGAATTTTGAAAAAATCCACTGGTTATAACGATGGAGTTTCTTCATTTTCTGGAGGGTTTGGTAAACGATATCCTCGGTTTCCGAATCGAAAAAATTATACCGCAAGATGCAAAAGATCGCCTTCAATCCATCCATCCATTTGATTTTCTTTCCTTCCCAGTAATCTCGACCGCTGTAGGAGATGGGAACTTCATAGATTCGGTAATTCATCTTAGCAATCTTGGCAGTCACCTCGGGCTCAAAGCCAAACCGATTCGACTTCAAATGGAGATGCTCCAGCACCTCCTTTTTAAACACCTTATAACCTGTTTCCATATCCGTGAGGTTGAGGTCGGTGCAGAGGTTGGAGATGAAAGTCAGGAGCTTATTACCCAGGGTATGGCGGAACATCAGCACCCGCCTTGGGGTACCGAGGAACCGAGAACCGTAGACGACATCCGCCCTTCCGTCAAGAATCGGTTCGATGAGCTTAGGATATTCCCGGGGATGGTATTCCAAGTCCGCATCTTGGATAATGACGATCTCTCCTGTGGCTTCCTTGAATCCGGACCGCAACGCTGCCCCTTTACCCATATTTCGGGGTTGATAGCAGATGCGGACCTCGTCCTTCGATTTTTCTCTCCTCTCCGTTTCCCATTCCCGTAAGAATTCTCTTGTCCCGTCTATGGAAAAATCGTCAACCACAATCACTTCTTTGGGGAGATCGACGTGGAGAACTCTGGAGAGAATTTCGTCGATGGTATTGATTTCATTAAAGACAGGGATAACGACCGAAAGTTTCATAGGAATTTTTGCGATTATATCAAAACAATTCACTTACGAAAAGATTTATTTACGCCTTTTTCCCCCAAAAGTAAAACATTATTAGGGAAAGGTCAAAGGAGAGGCTGGGGGGTACGATTTAAATTGTGCTTTATTTTAATTCATTATAAAATGATTACAATAAATTCTGCTGTTCCGCACGCACGCATTGGTCTACAGGAGGATCGGCATTGATCAGCTGGCAGCTTTCAGATGATGGCAATTCATTCGGATCGTTTTAAGAGGGGGGTGATCGATATGGAA
>DATHCH010000150.1:0-4519 GCA_035319625.1 Thermodesulfobacteriota bacterium | reverse complement strand
ATCCAGCTCCAAGCCCCTCACGTATAATATCTCGATTTTCAATAAGGCGCCTAACTCGATCCTCTCGGGCAAATAGACGAGCAATCCACCCTCGCTCGCATTCGCCACCATGCCTCCTAGGGCCTTTTCTCCGTCAGCCCTGGAATAATTGAGGGGCAGTTCAACACTAAACCTCGGATATTTCCTCTTTTCAATGGCAAGGACGCCCATTTTGGTTTGTGAACTGGATCGCTTCGTTTGATTGAATTTATCCATTTTTAGTCAGGCTCCTCGTCGGTAATATCAAATATAATGTGCATTTTTAATACCATTTATCTTCTTTTTTCTAATATGAAGCACCAGTTTACTCGTGATTTTGGTCAATATTTTACCAGATATAGCTAATTTTTTGTATGAAATTACATGTGAGGGCGATACCAAATCCAATTATTTTCTAGCCTTTTTCACAAATTGTCAGATTTATCCCTTCGATAAAGGATATTGAAAACGGTCTGGGGAGAGTTTCCTTTTAATAGAATGAAGTTATCAATTCCTGATTTGATTCGAATTCACTAAATACTTTTTTCTGATGCCTATGAAATATTTTGCCTATTTTACCCATTCTGGCTTCGCCTTATAAAGTTCACCTTCTTCCGGAATCTTTTTTTCTATCATGTCCTTGGCTTCTTCAATCTGAATTCTGCATTGATCCATTTCATTCTTGACCTGGTCTCTTTCTCTCCGGATATCTCCCCTTTCAGCCGAGCTTTTTGACTCGTTGAACCTCATTGTCAATTCATTGTATTTGACTTCCAACGTTTTCAATCTATCTTGTTGTTCTCCTAATTTTCTCCTCCATTCCTCCACTCGTCCCTTCCAATAGTCTTCTCCCCTCCCCAACTGATCCTGAGATGCCTCCTCCTTTCCCTTGGGCGTTACTTGTCCTTCTCCTTTTGTCCCTTCTCTCTCGCCACCCGACGAGCCAATTTCTTCAGCATTGGGTCGATATTTTTCCGGGACCTGCGTCATGTCATCCGTGAAATGGACTACTCCTTTTTCATCCACCCACTTGTAAATCTCTGCAAAAGAGAGTTGTGAAATAAGAAAGGTGGATAAAATAGTGACCAAGATCCGTTTCATAACCATTCCGTCAGCAATTCTCATGCCAATTACCCCTTAATTGTTGATTTTTCTTGTTTTAGGTATTATAATTTGTTTAGCCAGTATGTCAAACCATATCACCTCCTTGTTTCACCCCCATTTGATGTACTGGTCGGGATCAGTTATTGCCCTCCTCTAACTGATCCCTTTTGAATTTATTATATAGAATCATAAGGTTAGACACTTTTCCCACATTTTTTGTGAATAATCTGTTGAAAACTTCGATTCTTGAGCCCTATAAATGGTACGCTCCGCCCCGTATGAGCAAAATGCCCAATCTTTAGTCAACAACATTTCAGATAATCTTCGTAGACGACCAACATTTCTTAGCCCAATCCATTTCTCTTCATCCCTCGGACCACCTCGGATGGGAATCCGAGTTGCGATACAAACTCTCTGTGAAACTGATCAAATCCAATCTTTTTGAGAAAAGGTTCGGCCATCACTCCTCTGCATCCTGCCAAGAGAGGGGGCTTCAGTCTGTAGATCCCCTCGTAGATTTGATTCAACCATCTTTCCCCCTTTGTCATGTTGACTAAAACAATCCTGCCGCCCCCCTTCAGAACTCGTTTGAACTCCAGGAGAATGGGAATGAAGTCCTCAACGGGAAGGATGTCCAAGAGATATTGGTTCATGATGACATCAAATGCTTCGTCCTCGAAAGGAAGATGCCGGCAGTCACAAAGGTAGAGGTTATAATTGTTTTGCCCCATTTTGCAAATCCTATTTCTTGCCTTCGCCACCATCTTCATGGAGACATCAATTCCATCTACCCACCCATTCGGATTCCTCTTCAGGATCTCCACAAAGTTGAGTCCGGTTCCCAGAGCAACTTCCAAAACTTTTTCTCCATTTTGGATGGCAGCAATCTCCAGCGCCCTTTGGCGGGCTTTGGACTCCATCAAGATTCCAAACAGGTCATAGATGGGTGCGATCCAATTGTATTTTCGAGTAATTTCTTGCTGGGTGTATCTTGCCTTTAGGATTTCTTGTTCCATGGAGAGACTCCCGTACCCATGCCAGAGATTTTCCTTTCCATTCTCGCCACTAAGCAAAACAACCTGGAAATAAATTACAGGATTTGAAGGAGAAGAGTCAAGAAGTTTTTTAGAGAGTCCTGAAAAATGACTTTACGCTCTCTTGATTGCACTGACTAAAAAAATGATTACACAGAGATCTCTGGACTTCTTCACAAATCTTCTTACTTTATACTCTTCGAATTAAAATAGTCCTTTATCCTTCCAAGAACAATGTGAGGAATATCTTCTTTCCGCTTGACGGTATAGATGCTGATGTTTTTCCTCTTTTCCACTGCCCTTTCAAATCGGGCTGCGTAAGGATTGTCTCCAATGTGGACCGTCGTCACCCGATTTTGAATCTGGCTAAAAAATCCGATCAATGCCTCCAGGTTTGTAATTTTCATATCGGTAATGATGAAGAGATCCAAGTTCTTCCTCCGCTGGATTAATGGCATCAAATCCTCCAAGTCCAGCGCTGTCCCACCCCCGAAATATTTGCAAAGGACGCGGTAGATCTCCTCTCGCCGGTCTGTATAATTCAAAATCTCCTTTCCCCCCATGGGGGCATCGCTGAAATTATAGACGGCCACTTTTGAGCCATTTTGAAGATAGGCATTGGCGGCACAAGCTGCTCCCAGGACAGCATAGGAGAGGCTTTTTCGAGGATTGATCATGCTTCCTGAAGAATCGATGGCGATCAGGCTATCGGGCGTGCCTTCGATTTTTCCCTTTCCCTTTTCCTCTCTTTTCGTCCAAATCTGAGTGATGCCTGGCATAATCTTCCCAAAACTGGTCCAGATATCCACATCTTGAAAAGGGGATCCAATCTCCCAAGGAGAATGAGAATAGGGATGGAGGGATCCTTTCTCTTCCAACGAGACTTTCTTCACGGGGATCGAATAATTTTCTGCCAACTTCATATAGAATAGGACGTCCGCATCCAAGGGATTCCCGTGACCCCTTCCCATCCCCCCTTCCCTTCCATAACCTGCCCCTGTGAGCTCGTCAGAAAAGTCCTCCAAGACATCTTTGAATTCGGAAAGATCCATGGTCTGTCTGGCATAATCTCTCAACCCCTGATCGATCTCCTCGTTGGAATAACGGTTCAAATCGTGTTCCCCTTGAGGATTGCGCTCCCCCCTGCCTTCCTTCCCTCCCTGTTGTTTCTGCTCTTCAACAAGAAGAGGTTTGAGAGAACGGGCAAACTTTCGGATGCTTTCTCCCCAGCGTGAGCGATCGAGATAGGGAATTCGCGCAAGCCTTCGGACAATATCTGCGTGCCCTTTCACGCTCTTTTTAGAGGCTGAAATACCCAGATCGATTCCCCAAATCTTTTGATAAAGCGAAGCGATCACTTCCTCAATCGTCCCTTTCTCCAGGTTTCGATGCAGTTCGGGGATCTCCGTACACCTCTTTTTCACACAATGGGTGTCGGCAATGACATCGATAAAGCGATTAGACACCTGTTTGGCCAATTCTTTGTCAACCACCACTTTCTTCGCCTCCGAATAGAGCCTGAGATGCGTATGAAAATCCCATGGACAGAAGGTGTAATGGGTCACCCCGTGGTCCAGAAGAGCCTCAACGACTCTCTTTTCCTCCATCTTGTTTTTCATTTGCGAGACAAAACCAGCATGGATGGTCATCTGTTTCTGTTTCATCTCCAGTCCAACGGCCTCATCCTCCTCGGCCTCCCCTTGCTTCGGATCAGAGGTTCGTCTGACCTTGGGCACGGGGATTTCAGGGTAAAGATGTTTTTTCTTCAGCCGCGGCCAAAGCTCCCTGATGATCAATTCTAAATTCTTTTCTTCCATCGCTCGGGTTCGTCCCAATCTTCACAGTTAATAATAGAGGTTGGGGTATCGTGTTTTTCCCGGATAAACCAGTTTATCCCTTTCGTAGACCTTCCCCTCGACAATATTTCCCAGCCCCCTTACCCTTCCCCCCACATAGATCTCTCCTCCCATCATCCACTCACCCGTATGAAGGCCGATGTTCTTTTTAATCAAAATTTTTCCGCCTCTCATCCCGGCCCCGGTCCAGTTCTTGGCATTTCCCTCGACGACCAGTTCTCCGCCCTCAAGCCCAATGCCTGTGAAATCGCCCGTATCGCCTTCGACCCTCAATCGTTTGCCTTTGGGAAGCCGAAATCCGACGAGATTGATCTCCGTCTTCAACTCAGAAAGCTTGAGGAGAATCTCCTCTTCCTTTGCATAGTTGCATAAGGCGGAAATATAGATGCCCGCCGGGCCGGGAATGAGATACGGAATCCTTTGGGTGTTCTCAAGGGCAAAGCAAAAGTCTTCGATGTCCTCTGCGGTATAATCGATCTCCTGATATACTTCTCTGCCACCTCATAG
>DATHCH010000149.1:0-16344 GCA_035319625.1 Thermodesulfobacteriota bacterium | reverse complement strand
ATCTGGTCCTCGGAGGGCTCGCGGGCGGTCAGCCGTTGTAGCCAAAGACCGGGTTTGATGAAATATTGCATGCTCTTCCTCTCCCTCTTTTGGTCGGCGAATCGGATGATCTCATAAGCGAGCCCTGCGATGAGAGGAATGAGAACCACCCGAGACGCCACTTTATACCCGAATGCAAGCTGGTGGGGGATGAGGGCAAACACCAGAATGCTCACCACCATGACGATGAGAAGGAAGCTCGTTCCGCATCTGGGATGGAGATAACTGAAGCCCCTTACCCGATCGGGCGCCAACGTCTCACCGGACTCAAAGGCAAAGATGGACTTGTGCTCCGCTCCATGGTATTGAAAGATTCTTCTAACGTCTTTGAAAAAAGAGATCGCCCACAGATAGGCCAGAAAGACCATCAATCGAAGCACTCCATCCACCAGGTTGAAGAGTATCCCGCTCGTGGAAACCATGGGGATGGTGAACCACAACCACTTTGTCAAAAAGAGAGGAATCATAAAGAAGAGGAAGATGCCGAAGCAGAGGGCAAAGGTAAAGGTGAGGCCCATCGTCCAAGAGCTGACCTCTTGTTCTTCTTCGAGGGACTGATTGGCTGAAAAGTTGAGAGCCTTCATGCCCAATACCAGTGCGGAGAGGAGGCTGATCACTCCCCTGACCAAAGGAAGTTTGGAGAAGAATTTCTTTTCGGCAAAAAAGTCCAACGTCTCCCGTTTCACCACAATCTCCCCATTGGGCCTACGAACCGCAACAGCCATCGAATTGGGGGATCTCATCATCACCCCTTCGATCACAGCCTGACCGCCCACCCGAATGCGATCCTCCTTTTTCTTGAAAATCGACGGACCGGATGGAGACCATCCCTGCCCGGGATCTTTTCTCACAACGAACATTTAAACCCTCTCCTTGAATCCTGTCGCCAAAGGATTACATACCATTGCCCTTCTTGAATTCGCAAAAACAATACGAACTTATCAGAGATAGACTGAAAACATCCATCCTCTTTCAAGAGACATTCTTGTTGAACAGGGTGAACTAATGCTGAGCGCCTATCAAGGAACTGACAGGTAAAAAGACAGGGGTACAGGAAGAACCTCTGTTCTCATCGAAAGAGGTCAGCCCGCAGGTGACGGATCGAGAAGACCCATAGTATCCGGGAAAGTCTAAGTTACTCATTCTTTTTTTCTTTTTTCGCATATTTTTTCTGAAATCGTTCAATCCTTCCAGCGGTATCCAAAAATTTTTGTTTTCCGGTAAAAAAGGGATGGCAGTTCGAGCAGATTTCTACATGAATCTCCTTTTCCGTACTCTTCGTCTCGAAGGTCGCTCCACAAGCGCACTTAATCACCGTGTCAAAAACCTTAGGGTGCATATCTTTCTTCATGTCATAGCCTCCAACCTTTTATTTTACTGATTTTTCACAAATTTCCAACTATTTGTGCAAATCGTGTGAGGGTGATGGGTGGTGAAAGGCACTGGCCATTATTGATTCATCGAATCGAGGAATTCTCGATTGTTCTTCGTCGCCTGCATCTTTTCCAGAAGAAATTCCATGCTCTCCACCGTGTTCATCGGCTGAAGGACTTTTCTCAAGAGCCAAATGCGGTTGAGATCGTTCTTGTCGAGGAGCAATTCTTCTTTTCGAGTACCGGAGCGTTGAATGTCAATGGAGGGAAAGACCCGCCGATCGACCAAACGGCGGTCCAAATTGATCTCCATATTTCCTGTCCCCTTGAACTCTTCAAAAATCACCTCATCCATACGGCTTCCTGTGTCGACCAGGGCCGTCCCAATAATGGTCAGGCTCCCGCCCTCTTCAATATTTCTGGCGGCGCCAAAAAACCGCTTCGGCCGTTGCAGGGCATTGGCGTCTATCCCTCCGGAGAGAACCTTCCCGCTGGGCGGCACGACGGTATTGTATGCCCTCGCAAGCCGAGTGATGCTGTCAAGAAGGATCACTACATCCTTTTGATGCTCCACCAGCCGCTTTGCCTTCTCAATCACCATCTCCGCCACCTGAACATGGCGTGAGGCCGGCTCATCAAAAGTGGAACTGATGACCTCTGCGTCGACAGACCGCTCCATATCGGTCACCTCCTCGGGACGTTCATCGATGAGGAGGACGATTAAAGTGATCTCTTTATGGTTGGAGGTAATGCTATGGGCAATCGTCTGAAGGAGCATTGTTTTCCCGGTTCTCGGCGCGGCGACGATCAGCCCCCGCTGTCCTTTTCCAATCGGCGTGAGGAGGTCCATAACCCTGGCGGAGTAGTCCTTAGAATCGTTCCCTGCTTCTAAATGGATCTTCCCCTGAGGATAAAGGGGGGTCAAGTTGTCGAAGAGGATCTTATCCCGGGCCACCTCCGGGTCTTCATAGTTAACCAACTCAACTTTCAACATGGCAAAGTAACGCTCGGTATCCTTGGGTGGTCGAATCTGACCCGATACCGTGTCGCCCGTTCGAAGATTGAATCGCCGGATTTGGGATGGGGAGATATAAATGTCATCCGGCCCGGGCAGATAATTGTAATCAGGGGCCCTCAGAAAACCAAACCCGTCAGGCAGGATCTCCAGCACTCCCTCCCCAAAGATCAGGCCGTTTTTCTCCGTCTGGGCTTGAAGGATCGCAAAGATCAATTCCTGTTTCCTCATCCCGCTTGCTCCTTCGACGTTGAGCTCCTTGGCGATCTTGTATAGATCGTTAATTTTCAGCTTCTTCAAATCCTTAATGTTCATACGTTTTCCTTTATCCTCCTCTATTGTTGTGCGTCCAGGCCCAACAGGCCTACTGTTTTTTATTTTTTTGAAGCACACCCCTTTTCAATTCTTTGAAAGCCTCTTTGGCCTTCTTCTTCATCTCTTCAAGGGATCCCTCATTTCGCACGACGAAATCCGCCAGTTTTTCCTTCTCCTCGACGGGCATCTGTGAAGAGAGGAGCCTCAACGCCTCTTCCGGGCTTCTCCCATCCCGTTTTTTCAGCCTCTCCATTTGTTGGATCTGCGTCGAAGTGACCACAATTAGTCGATCCACTTTATGGTGCATTCCGAGTTCAACCAGGAGCGGCGCATCGATCACCACGATCGCTTCGGGATCCTTTTGCCCGATCTCTCTTGTTCTTCGAGCTATCTCCTCTTTGATCCGAGGATGGAGAATCTGGTTCAGAACTTTCCTCTGCCCGGGATCTGTAAAGATCTTATCCGCTAATTTTTTTCGATGAACGGATCTATCCTCTTGAAGGATTTCCTTGCCAAATGCCCTGATGATTTCATTCCAGGCGGGTTTGTGAGGTTGAACCAGCTCCCTGGCAATCTGGTCTGCATCGATGATATAAGCGCCCTCTTCTCTTAAGACTCGGGAGACAGCCGTCTTTCCGCTTGCCACCCCCCCTGTTAATCCGACGATAAGCATTCATTTTACCGCAGGTGCCAAACGACACTGTTACTCAATGCTTTAGCCTTGAGGATGACCAACCCTCCCCTCCCTCTTCGCCTCTCCCAAAAGGGGAGAAAGCGGGGGCGCGGGACGAATGTCAATTCCATGCGTTTGCATTAAATATCGAGGCGTTGAACATAAAGGGCATTCTCTTCGATGAACTGGCGCCTTTGCTCCACCTCATCGCCCATCAAGATGCTGAAGATTTCATCGGCCTCAATGGCATCTTCCACCTTTACCTTGAGAAGCGTTCGGGTCTCAGGATTCATGGTGGTTTCCCAGAGTTGTTCCGGGTTCATCTCCCCAAGCCCTTTATATCGCTGGATGCTCAGCCCCTCCCTCCCCAATTGGTTCAGGGCTTGAAGAAGTCCCTCCTCGTGATCGATCGCCACTTTCTTTCCTTTCTCCACAAGGGTATACGGAGGAGGGGCCATCTCTTGGATCTCTTGACGAACCTGAGAGAGATGGCGGTATTCAACGGAGGCGATCAGTTCCCAATGAACACGACTCCGCACATCTTTTCCGTTCGATTCCTGCACCTCAAAGCCGTAGAGGTTATGCTCTTCATCCCACGAAAGATCGAAGACTTCAAACCCGCTCTTTCTTAATCGCTTCTGAAGATCGGCTATTTTCCCCTTCTCCTCAAACGTCGACTTGTTTCGAACTCCATTTTCAAGCAGGAATTTGATGAAGGATCGGGAATACCCTTTTTTCTGGATCCGTTGAATCAAATCATAGTAGGTGTAGATTTTTTCCAAAAGCAAGCCGAGTCTCTTGTCGGTCATCTTTTTACCGGTGGACTGGACGGTGACCTCGCTCTTGTCGATGGCCCGGTTCATGAGATATCGGTTAAAATCCTCTTCCCCCTTAATATAGGTCTCACTCTTTCCCTCTATCACTTTGAACAGCGGTGGCTGGGCAATATAAAGGTGTCCCCTTTCGATCACCTCGGGCATATGGCGATAGAAAAAGGTGAGGAGTAAGGTTCGGATATGAGACCCGTCTACATCCGCATCGGTCATGATGATGATACGGTGATAACGAAGTCGGTGGATATCGTAATCTTCCTTGCCAATCCCCGCTCCTAAGGCGGAGATGAGGAGGCGGATTTCATCGCTGGCCAACATTTTATCGAATCGAGCCTTCTCCACGTTTAGGATCTTGCCCTTGAGGGGAAGAATAGCCTGGAAGGTCCGATCCCTGCCCTGCTTGGCTGAACCTCCTGCCGAATCACCCTCCACGATGAAAATCTCACTGAGCGCGGGGTCCCTCTCCTGGCAGTCGGCCAATTTTCCCGGAAGGGAGTCTCCTTCCAAGGCTCCCTTTCGGCGGCTCAGCTCCCGGGCCTTTCGAGCGGCTTCTCTGGCCCGAGCGGCATCGACCACCTTGGAGATGATCTTTCTTGCGATGCCTGGGTTCTCTTCAAAGTAACTGCCCAGTTTTTCATTGACCAGGGCCTCGACCAAACCCTTCACCTCGCTGTTTCCCAATTTTGTCTTGGTTTGTCCTTCAAATTGCGGCTCCGGGATCTTCACACTGATGACCCCTGCCAGTCCTTCCCGGATATCTTCTCCCGTGAGGTTTTCTTTAGCGCCTTTCAGCAGGTTGGCGCTGGTTGCATATTGATTGATCGTCCGTGTGAGCGCACTTTTAAAGCCGATGAGGTGCGTTCCCCCCTCATGGGTATTGATGTTGTTGGCGAAGGAGAAGAGATTTTCGGCATATCCGTCGTTATACTGGAAGGCAATCTCCACTTCGGTTCCGTTCTTGACGCCCTGGACGTAGATGGGTTTCGGATGAATACAATTCTTGTTCTTGTTGAGATATTCAATGAAGGAAAGAATGCCTCCTTTGTAAAAAAAGTCATGCCTTTTTTCCGAACGTTCATCCGCAATGCTGATGGAGAGTCCTTTGTTTAGAAAAGCCAGTTCCCTTAAGCGTTGGGAGAGAATGTCAAAACTGAAATTGACGGTCTCAAAGATCTGGCTGTCAGGTTTGAAACGGATCTGGGTTCCCGTATGTTTGGTCTTACCGATCACTTCCAGTTTGGTCTTGGCCTCCCCCCGCTCATAGGTCTGATGATAAACCTTCCCGTCCCTTCGTATCTCCAAGTCAATGAATTCAGAGAGGGCATTGACCACCGAGAGCCCGACCCCATGAAGACCTCCGGAGATCTTGTAACTGCGGTTATCGAACTTACCCCCGGAGTGCAGCTTGGTCATGACGACCTCCACTGCAGGACGTTTCTCTTTCTCGTGCATATCGACGGGAATACCGCGGCCGTCGTCTCTTACCGTCACGCTGTTATCGATATGAATCATCACATCGATCTTGGAGCAATATCCTTCCAGGGCTTCATCAATACTATTATCCACCAACTCATGAACCAGATGGTGAAGCCCCTCGACGCCGGTGTTTCCAATATACATCGCAGGCCTTTTGCGGACGGCTGCCAATCCTTCCAGGATCTTGATCTGCTCCGCCGTATATTTTTCTGGCTGTTCCTTCATCCTTTCTCCTAAAATGAGTGTTGGTGATGGGTGTACATTTCACCATCACGGTATCTTTAAAGCCTCATGGGCATGATGATGGAAATTTGATTGGAGAATCCCGGGGTAGAGGAGGAGGGTCTGAGGATCCCTGGACTTCCTTCATCCTTCAACTCCATCAGAACCTGTTCCGTATCGATCACATTGAAGGCCTCGATTAAATATCTCGCATTAAACCCGACCTGAAGAGGAATTCCTTCGTAAACCACCTCGACCTCTTCTTTGGCATCTCCAAAATCTTGGTGTGTGGAGGACATCTCCACAGAATTTGCTGTAACAGAAAATTTCACTCCCTCCATCCTTTCGCTGGCCATGGTAGAAACCCGTTTCAGGCTGCTAATCATTCTTTCTTTTGCCATCACTAATTTCTTATCATTTCCTTTTGGAATGACCTGTTCGTATTCTGGAAATTCACCATCGATCAGTCGAATCACCGTGAGAGATTTCCCCATTTTAAAAAATCCATGGGTGGTATTGAAATAGATTCCCATCTCTTCTTCCCCATCTCGATCTCCAATGATCCTCCTAATCTCCAACACCCCCTTCTTGGGAATAATCACTCCTTTTTCCTCAACGCCCCGAATTTTCTGATTCTCTCGATCAATCATAGAAAGCCGATGGCCATCCGTCGCGACCATTCTTAACGCGTCTTTTCCTGCTTGTTTCGCCTGCGCAAAGAGAACCCCGTTGAGGTGATAGCGAGATTCTTCATTGGAGGCAGCAAAAACAGTTTTTTCAATCATCTCTCGAATGAGTCGAGTGGAAACACTGGAAAAATTTTCCTCTTGGTAGGAGGGAAGAGAAGGAAATTCTTCTGGATCTAAGCCGGCAAGATTAAAAATAGATTTTCCACATTGAAGCGTAATCCATTGATTATCTTTCTTTTGGATATGGATGGTTTCCTCGGGTAATTCCCTTACAATTTCATAGAGTTTCTTTGCTGAAACAGAGGCCTTTCCTTTTTGATGAACTTTTGCAGGTGATTCTTCACGGATTCCTGTTTCTAAATCCGTTCCGGTGAGATAGAGAGAGGTCTTCTCCCACTCTAATAGAATATGGGATAAGATGGGAAGCGTCGTTTTTCTTCCTGCGACACTTTGCATCAGGCTTAGTCCTTTTACAAACTCTTTCTTCTCGATTTCAAAATTCATCGTATTTGCCTCCTAATAATATTCTCTATGTTCTTATTACGTCTCCGTCGTCTATGTGTGTGAAAATGATGAAAAAGAGCCTAAGTTAAAAAAGGAAAAGGGAATTCATTGTTGAAAAATCACCCTAAAGGTTTGGGAAATTCATCCGTTTTTCAGAAAATGGATCCTTTCCCCTTGGCTCTCCTCACTCACGCACAATATTTCCACCCCATTTTCTCTACGGCGTTAAGGTGTTGCTGTAAGGAATAACGCCGAGGAAAAATGAAGAAGGGTTTATGATTTAATTCGACCATGCAAATTCTCTATCATTTCCTTAAAGGAGGTCTCTTTGGACATCTTCTCCTCCACTTTCTTAACGGAGTGAAGAACGGTGGAATGATCTTTTCCTCCAAACTTATCTCCAATTTCAAGGAGCGAGGCATTGGTTAACTTTCGAGAGAGATACATGGCGATCTGTCGAGGTACCACATAACCCTTGTATTTTCTCTTGACCTTTAAATCTGAAATTTTAATATTAAAAAAATTGGAAACCACTTTTTGAATCATGTCTATGGAGACAAATTCCTCTTTGGGTTTGATAATGTTCTTCAACACTTCTTTCGCCAATTGCACATCGATCGGTGTTTTGGTGAGGGAAGCAAAAGCACCGATACGGATGAGGGACCCTTCCAGGATTCGAATATTCGAATCAATCTGAGAGGCAAGAAAGAAAGCGACGTCATTCGGCAGAGCGATATTTTCCGTTTCGGCCTTCTTTCTTAAGATAGCCACCTTGGTTTCGATATCGGGCGGCTGAATGTCCGCGATCAAACCCCATTCGAAACGAGATCGAAGTCGTTCTTCGAAGTCAGGAATATCTTTTGGAAACTTGTCGCTGGTAACAACGATTTGTCTCCTTGCCTCATAGAGGGAGTTGAAGGTATGAAAAAATTCGGCTTGCGTTCTCTCCTTCCCGGCAATGAATTGAATGTCATCGATTAAGAGGATATCCATCTTTCTAAATTTATTTCGGAACTCATCCATTTTCTCATAGCGAAGCGAATTGATGAGCTCATTGGTGAATTCCTCCGAGGAGATGTAGAAAATCTTCCTCACATCTGGGAGAATACGATGTTGCACGATATGGTTTCCGATGGCGTGGAGAAGATGGGTTTTTCCCAGCCCCACCCCTCCATAAATAAAAAGAGGATTGTAATTCTTGGCCGGTAGATCTGCCACAGCCAGGCAGGCCGCATGAGCAAACTGGTTGCTCGCTCCGACCACGAAATGGTCGAACGTGTATTTGGGATTGAAGATCGCCTGGGAAGAGTGGATGGCTGGCTGTTCATAGCTTGGCAGAGGTTGGGAAATCGGATCCTTTCCATTCATCTTTTCATTTCTGATTCGGAATTGGAGCTGACAAGGCATATGGGTGAAGAGAGAAATCACATCTTTAATATGAAGGGAATAGTGTTCGTTGATCCACTCTTTGAAGAACCGATTCGGGACCTCTAACTCAACCTTTTCTCCTTCCCTGGAGACAAAGTGAATCGGTTTAATCCAAATGTCGAAGTTCTGTTGACCGACTCTTTCCTTTAACGCATCGATGGCCTTAGGCCATAAATCTTCCATGAAATTGACCTTACTGGTTTGAAGCATCAGAAAGGGGGTATCGATGGAACGGGCAGGAGCCACCCCAAAAAGAAAATATCTTCATTTTCGATTAGTTATAAGTCTCTTTGCACAACGTTTCCACAACTGTGGATAAATGAAATTAAAGACAAAGAGGGGATAAATTTTGAGGATTAGAATTCTTGAAAATTCACGAGTTTAATATTAAATCCGTTATTCAAAAAAATCAAGCTTTTTTTGTAAAATTATTCTTTCTCTGCCAGTCTGGCCACAGCGACTACCCTCTCCCCCTCTTCGAGGGTGATCAGCCTTACCCCTTGAGTGCTCCTTCCTTGAACGGGGATATCTACGGCCCGCAGGCGGATAATCTTCCCCTTGTTGGAGATGACCATCAATTCGTCTTCGTCCGCGACGGTTTTGATACCTATCACATCTCCAGTCCTTTGCGTTCTCTTCACGGTAAAGATACCCGACCCCCCCCTATTCTGAATACGATATTCAGAGGCCTGAGTCCGCTTTCCGTAGCCATGCGCTGTGACGGTCAAGATCTGAGTGTGCGGTGCAACTACTTCCATACCCACGACTTCATCTTGTTTTGAAATTTTTATTCCTCTGATCCCGCGGGCCGTGCGGCCCATCTCTCTGATCTGGTTTTCGGGGAAATGAATAGCTTTCCCCATTTTGGTGCCGATGAAAAGATGCTGTTTTCCGTCGGTCAGCTTGGCAGAGATAAGCTCATCCCCCTCGTCGAGGTGAATGGCGATGATACCCCCCGACCTGGGGTTGCTGTAGGCTTCAAGGGCCGTCTTCTTGATCGTCCCTCTTTTGGTCATAAAGGTGATGAACATCTCTTTGGTAAAATCTTTGAGGGAGAGAATGGCGGTCACTTTCTCCTTGGGGCTGAGATTGAGAAGGTTGACGATGGCTTTCCCCCGCGTAAGGCGTCCAGCCTGAGGAAGTTCGTGGACCTTCATCCAGTGAATCTTTCCGGCGTCCGTGAAGAACAGGAGGTAATCATGGGTCGAGGCGATGAAAAGATCTTCTACGAAATCTTCCTCTTTGACGTTGATCCCCACCTTCCCCTTTCCACCACGATGCTGACTGCGGTAGAGGCTAATCGGATTCCTCTTGATATATCCCGTGTGGGTGATCGTCACCACCATATCTTCTTCGGCGATGAGGTCTTCGACTCGGATTTCCGGGGCAGCCTCCACAATTTCTGTCTTCCTTTCGTCTCCGAAGGCATCTCGGATGGAGAGGAGCTCCTCCTTGATTAAATTGAGAATCAAGCGATCGCTGGCCAAGAGCGCTTTCAAGCGATTGATCAATTTAATTGTCTCCTCGTACTCTTCGACGATCTTTCGTTGTTCGAGGTTGGTCAACCGTTGGAGCCTCATCTCCAGGATCGCCTGGGCTTGCTCATCCGAGAAGGCGAATTTTTCCATCAAACGGTCTTTCGCTTCCTTGGGGGTTTTGGAGGCCTTAATCGTGGCGATGATGGCATCGATATGGTCAATCGCCTTTTTCAAACCTTCCAGGATATGAGCCCTGGCCTCTGCTTTGCTTAGCTCAAAGCGGGATCTTCGGATGACAACTTCTTGCCGATGTTGAACAAAAAAATGAAGCATCTCTTTCAAGGAGAGAAGTTTTGGCTGATTCTGATGAATGGCCAGAAGGATGATCCCAAAGGAGTTTTGCATCTGGGTGTGTTTGTAGAGCTGATTGAGGATGACCTCGGACACCTCATTCCGTTTCAATTCAACAACCACCCTCATCCCGTCCCGATCCGATTCGTCCCGGATATTAGCAATCCCCTCGATTGTTCTCTCTTGGACCAATTCAGCGATTCTTTCGATGAGCTTCGCCTTATTGGTTTGATAGGGAAGCTCGGTGATAACGATATTCTCACGCTCTCCTTTTCGGTCCCTCTCGACGAGGGCTCGGGCCCGAAGTTGGATCACACCCTTCCCCGTTTCATACGCCTGACGGATGCCCTCTTTCCCGTAAATGAAGCCTCCGGTGGGAAAGTCGGGGCCGGGAACGTGGTCCAGCAATTCCGCAACGGAGATCTCCGGGGTTTCGATGAGGGCAACGATGGCGTTGATGGTTTCCGTGAGGTTATGAGGAGGGATATTGGTTGCCATGCCCACTGCGATCCCGGAGGAACCATTGACGACGAGGTTCGGGAATTTGGATGGAAGGACGAAAGGTTCGACCAAAGATTCATCGTAGTTCGGGATGAACTCAATGGTTTCTTTATCAATGTCAGCCAGTAATTCGGCTGTGAGCTTGGACATCCGGATCTCTGTATATCGCATGGCCGCTGGCGGATCGCCATCAATGGAGCCAAAGTTCCCTTGGCCGTCGATCAGCGGATAACGGAGAGAGAAGTCCTGTGCCATTCTGACGATGGCATCGTAAACGGCCATGTCACCGTGAGGGTGGTACTTACCGATCACATCGCCGACGATTCTTGCCGACTTTTTATAGGGTTTGTCCCAATCGTTGTTTAACTCATTCATCGCATAGAGAATGCGGCGATGAACGGGTTTAAGGCCATCCCTCACATCGGGTAGGGCTCGACCGATGATCACGCTCATGGCGTAGTCCATGTAGGACTTTTTCATCTCGTCTTCGATATTCACTGGGATGTGCTCGATAGCAACGCTCATTGAAACTCCTGGGGTGACGGAGGTCGAAAAGGGATCTTAATCATCCTTTGATTCAGATTATGAGGCAAGATGAACAGTAGTCGGTCATCTCCGGAAAGTCCTGCCCTTTTGGGAGAGATGCCTAAATTTCATTACAAAATCTAATATAAAAACCCTTGGTCTGTCAACAAAATTGAGAGGCAATCTTGACAATGGGTGATAAATGTGGTTTAAATTAAAAGTTTAATCATTTCAGAAAATAAGCCACTCTAATAAAGAGGGATTCGATGAAGAGGACATACCAGCCTAGCAATCTCAGACGCAAAAGGACGCATGGATTCTTGGAGAGAATGAGTACCAGGAGCGGTCGAAATGTTTTAAAGCGGAGGAGAATGAAGGGAAGGAAAAAGTTGACCGTTTGAATTTTGAATTCCTGAAGGGGGTAGGGGAAACCATTCAGCAGATAGATGAGGATGAGGATCGTGGAGAAAGGATCCTTCAAGTTTACAAAAAAGGAGCGGATCACTCAACCTCAGGATTTCAGAAAGGTCATGAAATTTGGGAGGAGAATTTCCTCTCGAAGTTTTATCCTCTTCATGCATAAGAGCGAGTGTGCATTCCATCGGTTAGGGATCATCGCCAAGAAAGAAATTGGTCCAGCGACATTTCGGAATCGGATGAAGCGCTACATTAGAGAATTTTTTCGTCTCCATAAACATCACATCAAAGGATCTTATGATTTTGTTTTGATGATCAAAAAGGGATGTTCGATTAATCGGGGTCAGGAAGCGGAGGAAGAACTGAGTAGGCTCTTCATTTTATGAAGAAGAAAACGACTTACAAGTTGATGGAAGATGGACTGATCATTCTGATTCGTCTCTACCAGCATACGTTTTCAACCCTCTTCGGGCCTTGCTGCCGTTTCACTCCCTCCTGTTCCTCCTATGCCTTGCTATCGATCAAACGCTTCGGAGTCATAGAGGGAGTCTTGCTCATATTCAAGAGGCTTACCAAGTGCCATCCTTTCCATCCTGGCGGATACGATCCGGTCCCCGAAATCATCAAAAAATCTTAGGAAGGAGATTTAGAGCAAGGGAAACATGGAGAAAAGAGCTATCCTTGCGATATTATTAACATTTTTTGTTATTATATTCTGGACTTTCATCCAATCAAAGTTCTTTCCGCCTCCGCGCAGTAAAACGCAGCCCCAGGAGGTGAGGAAGGAGGAGGTATCTCCTCAAGAGAAGGCTGCGGAAAAGAAGACAGAATTAGGAGAATCGAGACTCCTTAAGGGAGGAAAGTCCCCTGTCAGGCGAAAGGTCGTTCCCCAAAAGGAGGTAACTGTCGAAACGCAGAATTATTGGGCTGTCTTCACATCGGACGATGCAAGATTGAAGCATTTCAAGCTTAAGAGATATGAAGACAGAGTCAAGCAGAGTGTGATCACAATAAAGCTGACCCAGTTTGTTGATGAGATCCTTGGTAAGAAAGCTGAGGAGCCGAAGAAACCAGAACCTCTCGACCTGGTCAATACGAGGGAGGAGAAGGATCTTCCTTTGGGGCTCACTCTTAGCGCCGCAGGTGTTCCTCTTGATGAAAATTGGGAGGTCGACAAAGACCAGGTCCGTTTGCTCCAAAATGGTCAAAAGGGTGAAATCACTTTTTCGAAAAGTCTGGAGAACGGGGTAACAGTATTGAAGTGCTTCACATGCAGCTCTGATCTATACACGATCAAGCTTGATGTGGAGGTTCAGAATGGTTCTTCGAAAGAGGTCAGGAATCGAGTGGGCCTTGAATGGATTGGAAAGATTGAGTTGGCAAGATTGGCAAAAGAGGGGGATAAGGATTACGGCCTGAAGTATATCTTCCTGAGGAATCAAAAGGTGGAAAAGAAGGAATTCGGAAGGACGCGCGGTTCAGGGTGCGTGCCCAGTTGTGGATCCGAAAAGACGACCATCGAGCCTTTTGAAAGCGAAGAGAAAGGGGATATCAAGTGGTTTTCTTTTGGAGGGGAATATTTCACTGCACTCATCGTCCCTCCCGCATCGGAAGAGATCACCTTGGCAGTAAAGGGGGCTGATAAAGACCTGCTGACGGCTGATGTCATGCCCCCCTCTGTCACTATTCCCCCCCGAGGGAACGTGAACGCTACCTACCAGATCTACTTAGGTCCCAAGGATGAAAACCGGTTGAAAGGATTGGGTGTTGGTGCGGAAAAACTGGTGGATTATGGTTTTTTTACGATCGTTGCAAAACCCATGCTCTGGTTCATCAGGCTCACTCACATGGTCACGGGAAATTACGGAATCGATATCATCATTATTAGCATTCTGATCAAGATTATCTTTCTTCCTTTGACGCAGATGAGCATGAAATCGATGAAGGAGATGCAGAAGGTTCAGCCGGAGATGAACCGGCTCAAGGAACAGTACAAGGACGATAAGGCAAAGCTGCAGCAGGAAATCATGCTCCTTTACAAGAGGAGAAAGATCAACCCCTTGAGCGGATGTCTTCCGATGCTTATCCAGATACCGGTATTTATTGCCCTATATAATGCTCTTCAAAATGGGATAGAGATGAGGCATGCGCCCTTCTTCCTTTGGATTGTGGACCTTTCGGCAAAAGACCCAATCTATATCACCCCAATCATCATGGGGGCAACCATGTTCTTGCAACAAAAGATGACTCCCTCCGCCGCGGACCCAGCGCAGGCCAAAATGTTTCTATTCATGCCCGTGATGTTCACCTTTCTCTTTCTCAATTTCCCGTCTGGTCTGGTTTTATATTGGTTGGTGAATAATGTCTTATCCATAGCTCATCAATACTATTTGAACAAGAATACATGAGGTTTGAGGCTTGGAAGAAATCGAGATCGCGAAAGAGCTAACAAGGGGATTGTTGGAGAGGATGGGCGTCAGGGCAGAAGTGGAGGGGCTTTTGAAAGAAGGGAATCTCTGTCTCGAGATCAGAGGAGATCAAGAAGGGATTCTCATCGGGAAGCATGGCCGCACCCTGGAAGCGCTCCAGATGCTCGTCAATCGGATGGTTAATAAGAGGTTGAAGAATGCGATGAGAGTGATTCTGGATGTTGATGGCTATCGGAAAAGGAGGGCGGAGAGCATGGCTCAGATGGCCCTGCGGCTGGGTGACGAGGCGAAAAGGACAGGCCATTCCCAGGTTGCCGGGCTACTGAATTCTTACGACAGAAGGATCATCCACATTACGCTCAAGGAAGACCCCTTTCTCGAAACGGAAAGCATTGGGGAAGGGGAGTTAAAGAGGGTCAAAATCGTCCCGTTGAAAGATAGGGATAATCCATTGAAACCATACGAATAAATGTGAACAGAAGCACTTCGTCCATTTCTTCGCAAAGCCCGCCAAATCATCAGGAAGAGACGATTGCAGCCATTTCAACTCCATTTGGGGAGAGCGGTATTGGCATCGTCCGTATCAGCGGCCCCTCTGCCGAACGCATTGCCAGGAAATTGTTCAGGCCCAAGAAGGATCAATCGTACTTTATTTCTCATCACTTCCATCTTGGGGAAATCATCGATAATCAAAGTGGGAATCCTGTTGATGAAGTGTTGATCGTCCTGATGAAATCTCCGAAAACCTATACAACGGAGGATATTGCGGAGATTCACTGCCATGGAGGCTATTTCATATTACAAAAGGTTTTGGAATTGGCGTTAAGTGAAGGGGCACGGTTAGCCCAACCAGGGGAATTCACAAAGAGGGCTTTTCTAAAAGGCAGAATTGATCTTACGCAAGCTGAGGCTGTCATTGATCTGATCAAGGCAAAAACTCAAACCAGCCTTGAGATTGCCACCCAGCAACTGAGAGGCGTTCTATACAGAGAAATGGCCGAGGTCAAGGCAAGGCTGATCGAGAGCCTATCTTTGATTGAGGCCCACATCGACTTTCCGGAAGAAGAGATTGAACCGATTGCTTTTGGGGCGATGAAAAAGGACCTGGAAACCATAGTTCACCAGATGGAGGAATGGATTAATTCCTATGAAGAAGGAAAAATCTTTCGTGAAGGCATCTCCTGTGCAATCGTGGGGAAGACCAATGTCGGTAAGTCGAGCCTTCTGAACGTGCTACTAAAAGAGGAGAGGGCGATTGTGACACCGATCCCGGGGACGACGCGAGATGTGATTGAGGAGGTTCTGAGTATTTATGGCATTCCGGTGCGGTTGATGGACACGGCAGGTTTGAGAAAGCCCTTAGATTCCATTGAGCAAGAAGGAGTGAGGAGGGCAAAAGAGCGGGTGGCTGACTCTGATTTCGTCATCTTAATGCTTGATGGAAGTCGAGTCCTCGGCGGTGACGACAGAGAGATCTTGGCGGAAATCAAGGGGAAGAAGAAGGTGGTTGCTATAAATAAGAACGATCTTCCTTTAAGGATTTCATTAGAAGAGGTGAAAAGACTTTTTCCAAAAGACCCCGTTATCTCCATTTCCGCTTTAAAGAACGATGGAATCGATGATCTGAAGCAGGCCATCTATAGCTCACTGATTCAGCGAGATGTGAGGGCAACGCCAGAGCATTTGATCGTGGCAAACATTCGGCATAAGGCCGCTTTAACTCAGGTGAGGAATAATCTTTCCAATGCAACGAAGGGCTTGGAAGAGGGGGTTTCCCTTGAGTTCATCGCCTTTGAAATCCGCTCTTCGCTGGAGGCCTTGGGAGATTTGGTTGGAGAGACAGCCACTGAAGAAGTTTTGAGCCGTATTTTTGAAAAATTTTGCATCGGGAAATAATGTTTCACGTGAAACATATCGGCCCCCATATCCTCCTCATCAACCCCTGGATCACTGATTTTGCAGCATATAATTTCTGGATAAAGCCCTTGGGCCTCCTTCGTATTGCGAGCCTCTTGAGGATGAACGGGTTTCGGATCACCCTGATCGATTGTACGGATTATCCAGCAAAAACAAAGA
>DATHCH010000148.1:0-16416 GCA_035319625.1 Thermodesulfobacteriota bacterium | reverse complement strand
GCAGAAGGACAATTCGGCGAGAAGCATCCGGGTGAAAGCGCTGGCGTCGAGGTCCAGGCCTAATCCTTCCATTTCCGCACGGATCTGATCACGATCTTGCCTCCGGAAGGACTTGACCTCTAATGCCTCTTCAATATAGTCTCCGTAAGCGTTACAAACTTCCTCAATCTTAGAGACCTTCTTCTCATAGGCGATCTTGGATTTCAAGATATGATAGAGCTCGCTTTCATACTTGGGGTGCCTCAGGACATGATCTTTTCGTTTGTCTTTCCCGATGAGAAAGGAGAGATTCGGCCCGGGATATCTCGACTCCACCATGACATCGAACCGATCCACGAGCGGAGCGATGATAGTGTTGGTCCCTCCATCCTGATAATTGGCAGTGGCAAAAAGACAGTATTCATCGTTGATGATCATCTCGTTCAGGTATTCCCAGTTCCCCCGATCCACCCCGTCGAGGATCATGCTCTGTTTGGTCTCCGGAAGTCGGTTGATCTCGTCTACAATCTTCACCGGGACTTGGGAGAAATTGGTCCACACCACGTCCTCCTCACCCCGGTTCAATTTGCCCAAATCCGGTCTGCCGATAATTTTTTCTTCGGTTTGTTCCGGATGGCCTGAAACCTCGCTTCCCCAAATTACGCCCAACGGGAACTGATAAAGAAGGGAACAGACATATTCTGCGGAGGTCGTCTTGCCCAAGCCCGGCTCTCCAATGATCAATTCTTTTCCCTTCTTCAGGCCGGTAAGGAGGCTCAGCAGGATTGCGGAATTAAAGCGCTCCCCTTTGACCTCCATGTCCGGACGGTTAAAGTAAAGATGTTCACTGATAAATCGGTAAATACGCATCGCCTGCTTCTGATAGCCGTTTGTTCCCATTCCCAAAATCTTTCTCTCTTTTCCTAAGGCTTTTTGAATCCTTAAACTGCCCCTTGCCCGTAGAGGAGCAAGGAAGTAGTCAGAAAGCAACAAACAAATTTTAACACGCCGCACCCTTCGGGACAAGATTCGCTATAGGTTTGTGTCGAAGCTCTCCGTGTATCCGCCTGAAGCAAGCGCGCGCCTGGCAGCCCGGCTCAGTTCCCGGTCAAAACGATGGGTCGGTGCGTAAACTCGGCAGATGGCCACTTTGGCAGGAATGTATTGAAATAATGTCCGGAGCGGTTCTCTTGACATTCTTTTAGAGGCCGGGTCGAAGATGAGGAGGGTTCCCTCCTCAGATGCATGCCATGGATTAAGGGGCCTGGGGTCGTGGTGAGCCATATCCACATGGAATTCTATCTCTCTTAGACGTTGCGGTAAGAAGGTCTTGATCCTCTGCTTCACCTCTTCGGGTTTTAGAAAAATCGGCCGCCCCATTTCCATCTCTCCCAACGTGAGCTTCTCCTCAAAAACACTGCTCCATCTCAACTTCCTGAGGAGTACCTCAGCCCATTTCTCCCCCAATCGTCTTTCCCGGGGTGATAGAGATCGTCTCCACTCCGATACCTTTTCCATCACGAACCAGTCCGTGAGGGAAAGGTATCGGTCTAACTCCTGCACAGGATGGAAAGGGCAAAGGATTTCCATGGTCTCTTTGAAAATTTCCTGTAACTGAAGATCAATGGAGCGGGTGGTTCGGTGATAATAGACGTTGGAATAAAGATAAAGACGGGCGTTCAGAAACATTGCCAGTGCGTCCATGCCTCTTTTATCCAAAATGAGTCCCTCTTTGCGGAAGGAGGTGTAGTAAAAGAGCCGCCTCCAATCTACAGGGCCGATGGAGACACCCGTCATGTAGGCGTCGCGCAACACATAGTCGATGTTATCGAAGGTAAAGATTCCCCGGAAGAGTTGCTGGAGGAAGTTCAACCACTTTGGATGCCTCTGTCCTTCTCTCTTCTGAGGTCTCTTAATAAGGAAGGCAATCTGTTCCGGATCAAGGACTTCAGATTTTTCAAACCGCCCGTGAGGGCTTCGCCGGATTCCCTTTAAAACGGGTGAAATTTTCTCGCGAATAATGTTTTGGCCGATCTCCTCATGGTTGCTGCGGAACCGTGAAAGATATTGTTGATCGAAGAAATGGCAGAAGGGCCCGTGTCCGGCGTCGTGGAGAAGACCGGCCAGGCGAAGGAGTTCATCCACATACGGGAAGGAAGGGAGGTCTACCTTGAAAATCTTAGAGAGAGAGGGATAAAGCTGTTCGGAGAAAGTCCCCGCAACGTGCATGGTTCCGAGGGAGTGTTGAAAACGAGTATGTTCGGCAGTGGGAAATACCCACCGGGCGCTCTGCAGCTGGAAGATGCGTCGAAGGCGTTGAACCCATGGGGTATCGATCACATCCCTCTCTGTCCTCTCCCCTTCTATCCGGTCCGTCATCACCATGTAATGATAGATAGGGTCTGCGATCAATCCGGTGCCCTGAATTCCCTCCGCCCTTTCATGACCTCGAGGCCTTCTATCATGCGCCATCGTTGGAAGGTTCGCTTCCCTTCTCCCCGTCTTCAGGAGGTTTGAATTTCACCTTACCAGAAGCCACCTCACGGAGAGCGGTGACAATAGGCCGGTTGTCTGTCTCGACCAGTGCCTTGGCACCCTTCATGATCATCTTCGCCCTTCTGGCTGCGAGGATCACGAGCTCAAACCGGCTTTCCACATTCTTCAGACAATCTTCCACTGTTATTCTAGCCATCCTTTCCCTCCCATCCTCTTTTATTCTCTTCAAGGATCAAATGTTTATTCCTCCGACATCTCTCTGCAATGATAATCGATTTTAACTTCTCAACCGCCTTCTCAACGCTGTCATTGACAATGACATATTGGTACCCCACCGCCTCTTCCATATCCTTTCCGGCACTCGATAATCGAAACTTGACCATCTCAAGAGAGTCCACCCCCCTATTGATCAATCGCTCTCTCAGGGCTTTTAGAGAAGGAGGCAGGACGTAGATCAATACGGGCTGGCCGATCTCATTCTTCACCTTCTTCGCCCCCTGCGTGTCGATATCGAGAATCAGATCTATCCCTTCGGATTCCAATTTCTTCAAATCAGGCCTGGGCGTCGCGTAACGGTTCCCCAATACTTCCGCCCACTCTAAGAATTCGTTTTTTTGGACCATCTTCTGAAAGACGGAGTGGGAAACGAAATGATAGTCCTCCCCCTCCTTCTCGTTAGGTCGTGGTAAACGAGTGGTGAAGGAAACAGAGAATTGAAGACCCGGCAACTGTCGGATCACCTCTCTGACCAACGTGCTCTTCCCAGCGCCCGAAGGTGCGGAAATGATAAAGATCAATCCTCCTCCTTTTTCTCTCATCTTGTGCCTGAACCCCAATCCCTTTTCGTATACAAGACTCATTCGATGTTCTGTACCTGTTCTCGAATCTTTTCCAGCTCAGACTTAATTTCTACTACGGTCTGGGAGATCTCTGCGTCATTGGCCTTGGCACTGACGGTGTTCACCTCCCGATTGATCTCCTGAAGCAAGAAATCCATTTTCCGCCCCACCGGTTCATTCGCTTCCATCAAAGTGCCAAATTGAGCCAGGTGACTTTCTCCCCGGACAATCTCTTCCGTAATGTCCGTCCGTTCTGCCAGGAAAGCGACCTCCTGCTGAAAACGCAAGGGGTCGGTTTCCATCCCCTCCAAGAGGGATCGGAGCCTCTCATGCAACCGGGTGAAAGCCGTCTTTAGCCGGGACGGAAATTGTTGCTTAATTACTTGTAGCTCTCGAGCGATACGCCCCAATCGCTGCTGCAGATCTTTGGCAAGGGATTCTCCTTCTAACCGCTTCATGTCGTCCATCTTTTTGAAGGATTGGTTCAGGATAGGAAGGACCTCCTGCCAATAAGGCTCTATATCCCCCGATTCCTCTTTCGCCGTGATCAAGTCCTTAGCCCCGGCCAGCAAAGCCAAGGTGATGTCATCTTTCAGTTGAAGCTTTTCCTTTAAATCATGAAGGACCCGATAATACTGCTCGGCAAGATCAAGGTCCACGTTGAGTTGAACTTTTTCCTCTCCGACGCCGTCCAGCCTGACCGAAACCTCGATCCTTCCTCTCGATACCTGCGATCGGACGATCTCTTTGATACGGTTTTCGAAAAGACTCAGACGCTTAGGGAGTTTGATGTTGATGTCACAGTACCGGTGATTGACCGAACGGGACTCCACGATCACCTTGCCCAAGGTCGTCGCCCCTTCTGCCCTTCCAAAACCTGTCATCGATTTTAACATGGACGATTATTTCTCCCTTTCAAATCTTCCAAGTATTTTTTTCTGAATTGGTTGAAGAGTATGATCACTGCCTCTCTTCGATAATCAGGATAGGTCCACTCCAACGGCTGAAAGGATTTATTCCGATAGATTAATGTCAAATCAGCATAGATGCCGTCCCGGAGATAAGGCCGATGGGTATACCCCTTGGTCGTGGCAAGGATCACGTGCTCCAAACAGATGTACCCCGGATCGATGTTGATCCGGCGGCTTCCATCGGATCGTGCATATTTTTCTTCGAGCCGATTGGTAGCCAGCTTCACATCGGGGAGACTCGGGATGGGAATGAGGCGTCCGAAGGTCATGAAGTAGCGGAAAAGGGGCTTCCCCATCTCATGGGTGTAATAATCGGTAAGATCAAAGGGGAATCTTTCGCTGATCGTATCCGTCTCCCCAAAGATTGAACGAAAATCTTCCACTCCATAGCGAAAGATCTCCTCCTCCGAAGCAATAAGGCTCATAAAAAGTTTAGCCGGTTCGGGTTCCTTCGGTTCGCCCATTCTCCTCGTTTTCTTTTTTCAGGTAGATGAAAAACTCCTTATTCCCTTTTGGGCCAAGCAACGGCGATTCCATAACGCCTAATACCCTTAGTCCCAGCCCTCGGCTGAAGTCTGAAATCCGATCGATCACTTTATTATGCAACGCCTTTTCCCTCACCACCCCTCCTTTGCCCACTTCCCCCCTTCCGACCTCGAATTGCGGTTTAATGAGGCCGAGAATGGCGCCCCCCCTCTTAAGAAATCCAAGGAGGTGGGGTAAAAATTTTTCGATCGAGATGAAGGAGGTATCGATGAGGATCAAATCGATTTCTTCCTCCACTTCCTCCCGTCGTAAATAACGGACGTTTCTCCTCTCCAGATTCACAACCCTGGGGTCTTTTTGAAGTCTCCATGCCAGTTGTCCATATCCCACATCTACTGCGTAAACTTTTTCTGCCCCTTTTTGAAGGATGCAATCTGTGAACCCTCCTGTAGAAGCCCCCACATCCATCGCCACCATCCCCCTAGGATCAATGGCAAAGGCATTCAGGGCCCCTTCCAACTTCTCGCCCCCGCGACTCACATAATGAGATTTCTCTTCTTGAAGGTCGAGCCGGGCTCCCACATCGATCTGAGTCCCGGGTTTGTCAATCCTTCTTCCATCGACAGCCACTTTCCCCGCCATGATCATGGCCCTGGCTTTCTCACGGCTTTGGACGATCCCTCTGTAGACCAAGAGTTTGTCAAGACGCTCTTTTGTTACCATCTCATAGGAAATGGTATGGCCAAGCCTACTATACGGTTGGGGGGCTGCCATCGCCAAAATTTATTTGGGGTCATGAAAATGCTGGCTTTCGGAGGTTTCGGACTGGCTCGTAGAAGCGGACCCTGACCATTCTCCCTCAAACATCTTCCTTACTCCGTCCATGATTCCCTGTTCGTCAATTCCATATTTTTCTCTGAGCAGGGCTTGCGGTCCGTGTTCTAAAAAGATGTCAGGAATTCCCAAGCGCCTCACTTGGACGGAACCCAAACCTCTCTCCTGAAAAAGCTCAAGCACCGCGCTTCCAAAACCTCCCTGGAGGACATTCTCTTCAACGGTAAGAACTCTTCCGGTCTTCTTTGCCCAATCGCAGAGGAGAGTTCCATCCAGAGGCTTCAGAAACCGGCTGTTGATCACGGCTGCCCGAATTCCCGTATCCTCCAGCTTCTCTGCGGCGCGAAGCGATGGATAAACGGTGGAGCCAATGGCGATGATGACAATATCCTGACCCTCTCTCAGAACTTCTCCTTTTCCGATATCGATCGGGTGAAGGGTCCCTTCTCTCCTCACCCCCACCCCTTTCCCCCTCGGATACCGAAATGCGGTGGGGAAGGGATACTCCACTGCAGTCTTGATCATATGCTGGAATTCATTTTCATCCTTGGGAGCCATGATGACAAGATTGGGGATGTGCCGGAGGTAAGAGAAGTCAAACAGACCTTGGTGGGTGGGGCCATCTTCTCCCACGATACCTCCCCGGTCCAGTGCAAAGACGACCGGAAGGTTTTGAAGACAAACATCCTGAAGGACCTGGTCGTAAGCCCTCTGCAAAAAGGTGGAATAGATGGCGACGACAGGCTTCATCCCCTCAAGGGCAAGCCCTGCCGCAAAGGTAACCGCATGCTGTTCTGCGATGCCGATATCATAAAATCGATCGGGGAACCATCTCGCAAATTCCTCCAGACCTGTTCCGCTCTGCATGGCGGCCGTGATAGCAACCAGTCGCCTATTCTCCCTTGCTAATTGACAGAGTGTTTCTCCAAAGACCTCCGTATAACTCGGAGGATTCCCCTGACTGTTTCTCAGTTCTCCCGTCTCGATGACAAAGGGCGGGACGCCATGAAAGCGGTCTGGACTCGTCTCTGCAGGGGGATACCCTTTTCCCTTTTGGGTGATCACATGAACGAGAATCGGTCCCCTCAATTTCTTGATATTCTGAAAGGTCTCGATCAAATAATCCATACGATGGCCGTCGATCGGCCCGATATATTGCAGGCCCAATTCTTCGAAAAGCAGTCCGGGTATGAGGAGGCCTTTTAGCGACTCCTCTGCGTGTTTGGCAAAACGCAGGAGTTTCTTCCCGATCCGGGGAGGAAGGCTTTCCAAAAAATTCTTTATTTCATTTCTGAACCGGTACGCAAATTGACCCGTCATGAGCCGGTTGAGATAAGAGGAGAGAGCTCCGACGTTCGGAGAGATGGACATCTCATTGTCATTGAGAATGACGATGAGATCTTGATCAATATGTCCTGTCTGATTAAGGCCTTCAAAGGCAAGACCTGCAGTCATGGACCCATCCCCGATCACGGCGATGACCTTTCCCCGTTCGCCTCTGAGCCTCCTGGCCTCCGCCATTCCAAGGGCTGAGGAGATGGAGGTACCGCTATGTCCGGAATCGAAGGCATCGTAGGAGCTCTCCTCCCTCTTCGGAAAGCCGCTTAGCCCTCCGTACTGTCTCAGGGTGTGAAAGAGCTCCTTCCTTCCTGTCAAAAGCTTATGAACGTAACTTTGATGGCCTACATCCCATACGACTTTATCCCTTGGGAAGTCGAAAACATAGTGGAGAGCAGTGGTCAACTCTACCACCCCCAGATTCGAAGCAAGGTGTCCCCCGTTTTTTGAAACAACCGAAAGGATCTCCTTCCGTATCTCATGACAGAGTTGCTCCAATTCTTCAGGGTCCAATTTTTTAACATCCCGCGAAGTGTTTATCTGATCTAATACTTTCACCATGAGTCACTATTCCTTATATCAAAAAGGTTGATGTTTTAAACTTTGGAATTTGAGCTTCATTCGAACATTGAATCTTGTCGTTTGACCTTGTTCTACGCTTCCTCTTCTTCGTCCGAGTCGGATAGAGGAGCCTTTCCAGAGCCTGCTGATGGAGCTTGTCCTGAGCTTGTCGAAGGATCAAACGGACGTGTCCTCAAGATACCATCCTTCCCCTTCGATAGAATCTCCACTTTTTTCTCTGCCTCGTCCAGCTTCTGGTTGCAAAACTGCGAAAGCCGGATTCCCTCCTCAAAGAGTTTCAGAGATTCTTCCAGAAGAAGATCTCCTTCCTCTAATTTAGAAACGATCTTTTCCAGTTTATCGAGGGCGTCTTCAAATTTTTCCCTTGGCATTCCCACTCCTTATCCGCTCGATCTACCCTAAGCCCTGGGAGAGAGTTTCAAAATTCATCTAAATACTCATTTTAATTCTTCCTGCTATAGTCGTCAAGGTTTTTGCGTTTTTTCCACGCTGCAGAGCAAAGTCCCTCGGTGAAGCGTCACCTCCACTTTGTCTCCCTGTGCCACATGGGTCGCGTCTCTCAAAATTTGCAACGAAGGAAGCTGACGGGTAATGCTGTACCCCCTT
Source organism: Thermodesulfobacteriota bacterium (assembly GCA_035319625.1). GTDB lineage: Bacteria > Desulfobacterota > BSN033 > BSN033 > UBA1163 > UBA1163. The sequence continues at coordinate 8,285 of DATHCH010000148.1, read as the reverse complement.
TGGAGGATAGAAAGGGGGCTTAACGAATCGAGCTTGCCCAAAATCGCCGCAACCCTCTGCCGTTGAATCTCCACGGAAAATTTCGTGCCTTGCAACAGCCTCCTTCTGACCTCCGAAACAACGGATTGGAGGTTCTTCACCCTTTGGACTGGGCTTCGAAGAAGCAGGCTTTCACTCAGATGGAGACATTTTTCCTTCTTTCTTTTGAGAGTCCATGCAGCGAAAAATTGGAGTCGGTTGACAAAATCATCAACCCTCAAAAAATATTGCTCGACCTTCTTTCCAGGTTCCTTAAAAATCTTTATCAGATGGGATAAATGCACCCGGTATTCCTGTAAGGTTTGGAGAATTTGACTCTTCAAACGGCCCTCCAGATAATGGAGGGTGTTTTCTATCTCCCTTCTATCTCTGACCACCAATTCTGCTGCCGCAGAGGGCGTAGGGGCTCTTAAATCGGCTACAAAATCCGCGATCGTGTAATCGGTCTCATGGCCTACAGCAGAGATGACAGGGATCCTGGAGTGGTAAATCGCTCTGGCTACCCGCTCCTCATTAAAAGCCCATAAGTCCTCGAGCGACCCCCCGCCCCGGCCAGCAATGATGACGTCGACGTCCATCGATCTATTAAAATAGCCTACAGCCTCAGCGATCTCCGAGGAAGCCTCCACCCCCTGAACCCGGACAGGATAAAGAATGATATGAAGATTTTTAAATCTCCTCTCGAGAATGTGGAGCATATCCCGGATGACAGCTCCGGCAGGGGAGGTAATGATCCCAATTTTTTGCGGAACCATTGGGATCGGTTTCTTTCGGGTCGGGTCAAAGAGTCCTTCCTTCTCGAGCCTCTCTTTCAATTGGAGAAAAGCCAGTTGGAGAGCCCCTATTCCTTTGGGCTCTACCGACTCCAAAATCAGCTGATAGTCCCCCCTCTTTTCATAAAGACTGACCCTTCCTTTGCAAATGACGTGAAGCCCGTCTTTGGGGACGAAGCGAAGAGCCCGGGCCTGCGTTCTAAACAGGACAGCACGAACCTGGCTGAAATCGTCTTTCAAGGTAAAGTAGATGTGTTGAGAGGGAGGGAGCCTGAGGTTTGAAATCTCTCCCTCAACCCAGACGTCGGAAAACCTGTCTTCAAGGACATCCTTGATCTGTTGGGTGAGTTCTGAAACGGTCAGGATGTAACGAAGGGGTAGCTCCATCTTTTCTTGGCTTCTCACATCCCTTTCATTCTCACTTTCAACCCCCCTCTATTCCTCACTTGAATTAAGGGTAGCCCCTCTTCCGTCCGTCCGGCGCCATAGTCCCAGTACCGACGCCAGCGTCATTACGGTGACTCTGGACAGCGGCGCCCCCCCTTAAATAAGGGCGATGAAGGGGGATTAGGGGGAATAGAGGCGGTTATTGGCATAATATAACAGAAAGCGGTCAAACTGTAAAATTTGAGGATTGACTAAAAACCGAGATAGAGTTATAAAATTCAAATAGTTAAACAGGAGGGTTTAACTTTTGAAAAATTTCCCCCGGATAATGTTGGTAGATTAAATTTTGTAGGGAACGCATATATGTGTTCCCCACTGAAAAGGAAAATGGCCATGTACGAGGTCTCCGTCCAGTCACACTTCTCCGGCGCCCACCGATTACGTTATCTTCGCGGAAAATGCGAAGAACTTCACGGCCACAATTGGAAGGTGGAGGTCTCTGTTATATCCAACCGTGTAGGCAAGGACGGGGTCGTGATCGATTTCGGTATCTTGAAACAGAAGGTAGACAAAGTCCTGAAGCCTCTGGATCATACATACCTCAATGAACTTCCCTGTTTTTCAGGAACGGAACCTTCCTCTGAAAGTATTGCAAAATATATTTTTGACAGAATAAAGACTGAGTTGAAGGGACATTCCGTGACCCTCAAAAGAGTGACCGCATGGGAGTCGGAGACTTCCAGCGCCACCTATTTCGGGAGGTAAACATGAATGATATTCAGAATCAGAGGGATCATCGAAGGATTGAAATCAATAAAGTCGGAGTGAAAAACATCCGTTATCCCATCACCGTCTTGGATAAGGCGAAAGGGTTCCAGCACACCGTGGCCAGTGTCAATATGTATGTGGGTCTTCCCCATCGTTTCAAGGGGACCCATATGAGCCGCTTTGTCGAAATCCTCAATAAATACAAGGGGGATATCGCCATCAAAACCTTCTCGAAAATTCTGACGGAGGTCAAGCGGAAGCTGAAAGCAGAGACCGCTCACTTGGAAGTAGAATTTCCTTATTTCATAGAGAAGGAAGCTCCTGTCACGAAGTCCAGGAGCCTGATGGAGTATATCTGCCGGTTCTGCGGCTCGAGCAACGAAGAGGAGGACTTTTATGTCGGGATCGTTGTTCCCATCACCACCGTATGCCCCTGCTCAAAAGAGATCAGCCAGTTTGGAGCACACAATCAACGATCCCTCGTCACAGTCAACCTACGATTCAAGAAATTCATTTGGATTGAAGACATCGTCCAACTGGTTGAGGATTGTGCTTCCTGTGATCTCTATTCCATCCTAAAAAGGCCGGATGAAAAATTTGTGACGGAAAAGGCCTACGAAAACCCAATGTTTGTGGAGGATGTGGTACGAGAGATAGCGAAGCGATTAAAGAAGGATGGGAACATCACCTGGTTTACTGTGGAGTCTGAAAACTTTGAGTCGATTCATAATCATAGTGCTTATGCTTATGTGGAGAGAGGAACCGAGGATCTATAGACAAACGGTGGGGGCCTCTTTCTTAGAGCTTTAAAATCCTTTTTGCAACGTTTAGTCTTTGAATTTCTGATGTCCCATCCAAAATCTCCTCAAATTTCACCTCCCGCCAATAGCGGGAGATCGCATATTCATCCATCAATCCATATCCTCCATGGATTTGAACCCCTTTATCCGCGCATCGCTTCGCTGTCTCCGAGGCAAAAATCTTTGCAAACGTGGAAGCGGCAAAATAATTCTCCCCCTGGTCCTTCTGCCAGGCCGCCTTATAAACCATCAATCTTGCTAATTCGATCTCCATGACCATGTCAGCCAGCTTAAACTGGACAGCCTGAAATTTGCTGATGGTTCTTCCGAACTGCTCCCTCTCCCGGGCGTATGCCTGTGAAACATCAAAGATGGCCTGGGCCAATCCTACGGAATGCGCCGCAAACCCAATGCGACTGGTCTGGAGAGCCATCAGAAATTGGGAGATCCCTTTACCAGGGTTGCCGAGAATATTTTCCTTTGGAATATGGCAGTCATCAAAAATCAGCTCTCTGGTTTCCGAAGATCGATATCCCATCTTCTTGTACCTCTGGCCGAAATTATAGCCGCCCACCCCTGTCGGGACGATGAAATTGGAGACTTTCTTCCTTCCTCTCTCCTCCTCCCCTGCGACCGCGGCAATGATCACCAGGCTGTTATGCTTGAGGCCTGCGTTAGTGATGAATTGTTTCGTCCCGTTGATGACCCACTCCTCATCCTTCAGAACGGCTCTCGTCTGAATCGCGCTGGTATCCGAACCGGCTTGAGCTTCGGTCAGACCGAAGGCTCCGATCTTTTCCCCCGTTGCCAAGGGCATAAGCCATTTCTTCCTCTGTTCCTCTGTCCCAAGGGTGCAGAGGAGGTTCATCGGAAGCGTCACGGAATCTAAGAGGGAAGTGCCCAAGGAAGCGTCTCCACGACTGATCTCCTCAATGGCAATGATCATGGAAAGCCAATCCAGGCCCCCTCCCCCGCATTCTTCGGGAAAGGGAATTCCACAAATCCCTAAGTCGCCCATTTTCTTCCAAACCTCATACGGAAATTGACCGGTTCCGTCCAATTCTTCCGCGATAGGCATGATTTCATTCTTAGCAAAATTTCTGCACAAGGCCCTGGTCATCTCTTGTTCAGTGGAAAGCCTAAAATCCATATACGCCTCTCCTTACAAGGAAAATAACTTTTGACAAACCATTCGGCACATCCAAGAAGTTGATAATGATCAGGGGAGTCGAGAGGGTACTACTTTGTTCTTCCGGTTCTTGTCTTGGCCAGATCCCAACAATAGTCATAGATATGAAGCCCCTTGCTGGAGGCAATGATCTCCCCATCCTCGACCCCTATCTCCTTTGCCATGTACTCTTTCAACAACTGAAGACCGGCGAGATTAGATGGGAACCCGGCCCACAAGTCCCACGAACGGAAATAGAGCATGAAATGGAGTTTTCCATAACGGATACGCGTATCAATGCCACGAAGGCACTGTGGATCCTGTAGCAAAATCGAGCTGGCATCGCCAACCGCCATATAGGCCTGGTTGGTATTCAGCCCCTCTTCCCGGTACATCCGAATAACCTCGTCAATCTGTTTTTCAAGATCCTCCCCATAGGTGTAAGTTTCGTGGACGTCTTTTCTCGAAGTAATCAACTTTTCGAGATACTGCTCGACATATTCCATGGAGGTAGGAGGAGGGACATTGCAACCCGGAGGGATATCAGGGATAAGAGGCCTCGTCCCGGGATGGGCAATGTGGACAACAATATAATCGTATTCAACCCTTTTTTGCCCCTTAAAACTCCCCCGATCAATTGTATATTCATATCCCTTATCAAAGATATTATAGACACACTGAAACCACGCATCCGGCAAATCTCTTGCTCGAATGAATTCAATCTTCATCATCTCCTCCGGCCCTCTTGTTTGATTAGCTGATTTTTCTTAACTTAATCGCTCTGAAATTGTCAACCGACCTCCCACACAAAAATCTGGACATTTAATAACAAATCTTGTATTTTAATCATACGCGGAAACTCTGATCGGCACGATTCGTTTGACGTAACCCAACCATTCGGGGAGTAGCGCAGCCTGGTAGCGCGCTTGGTTCGGGACCAAGAAGTCGGGAGTTCAAATCTCCTCTCCCCGACCAAATCATATTTAAAACTCAAGCACTTGCAAGAGTAGAATTTTCAACTCCATTCCTTTTTCGGTCAATTGTTTCCATTTTGTTTCCATCTTCAATTTCAATTTCACATAATCCATTGAGAAAATCCGCTGTCTTCCTTGCATACTCTTCGGTGAGGTGTGTGTAACGCTCTGTCATTTCCTCTGAGGCATGGGCCACATAGTTCTTGACCATTGTGGTATCGGCTCCCCTCTCGGTTAACAGAGAAACGCAAGTGTGTCTCAGGGTATGAAAGACGATCTTAATCCTTCGATCATTATTTTGTTCGATCTCTGCATCTTTTAGCGCTATCTGAAACGATCTTTTGACATCCTTGAAGGGTTTTCCGTCCTTCCCAGGGAAAACATAATCCCCCTTTACTGGTAGGCTGTGGAGAAGGGTTCTCATGTCATTGTTTAATACGATGTTTCGGGTCTCACCTGTCTTTTGCTCTGTAAGTCGTATGATCCCTCTTTCAAGGTCAATATCCTGCCATTTGAGATTGAGAACGTCGCCCTTACGAAGACCAGTATGGACGGCGGTGACCACAATGGGCTTTAGGTATGGCAGGCAAGCCTCTATAAGACGTTTTACCTCATCCTCCCTCAAAGCCCTCTCCCTCTTGTTTCTGTTTTTGTAGAAAAGATCATCTACATTTTCAAAAGGATTTTTCTCTAACATCCTCCATTTCAGACCTTTCCTAAAAATATGACGGAGGACAGCCATTTCAAGGTTAACTGTTCGATCACTCCTGGGAGTTCCATACTGAGTAGACGTTCTTTTTCTTTTATCTCTGAAGTCCTCAAGTGCCTTGTAATCAATTTCAGAAAGTAGTTTTTTTCCGAAATGCTCTCTTATGACGGGGATAAAATACTGAACAGAGGTATTAAAATATTTTTCATCCTTGACCTTCTTGACATAGCCGTCCAAGAGTTCGTTGAATATGACCCTATTTTCCTTCTTAATATCAAAGAATCTTCCCTCTCGGATGGATGCTTTGATTTTGGAAAGGTAGTCTTGCGCCTCTCTCTTGGAAGGGCCTACAGCTTTAATGATTCTTTTTCCCGTAGGGTCTCTATAATCAACATGCCAGGTTTCTCCTTCTTCTCCATCCTTGTTTCTTCTTTTGAATACTCCCATTCAACTCACCTCCTTGTTCTACCTTTTCCCTCATGATTTAAACTCTAATCGTTCTTAACTACTTGGATGCTCTACTGGGTTTTGTGTTAACCCACAGTAACCACCTTCGCCAGCAGCTGGGATTGTCTTTTTTTACCATGCCATACATTTCGGACCTTCGCATTTCCACACAGGATTCTTGCGTCCAGCCTGTGCATCGGCGCTATGGAGAAATTCAGCATGTGAAAATTTGAAAGGACAATACATGTTTCTTGCCTCAGCATTGGTGACTAACATAGGTTATCCTCCGTTCTGGCCTAAGGCCGGTTAAGGTTTAGGCTTCACCTCCTTTATGATTTCCGTCTTGGTTCTATAAGGTTACTTACATATTATTTTGTACAATGCCTCATCAATAGAGTCAGGAGATATAAAATTCCAATTAGGGTTTTGGTCATCAGCAGATGTTAATACTTTTCCGTCTTTGGAATAACACACTATGGGCACGATACACTTCTCTTTATCTCCACAATGATATTCAAATAAAAGTATCGCATAGCTCAGAGTCTTATACTTTTCCCCAAGCAAACTCGCCATATAATTTACACCCTTCTCCGTGTAAAGTACTTTTATCCACACTCTGACAATATCCTTAGATGATCGTATACTATCTGCATCGTAGAAAAACTTTCCAGCATAAGTTTCCTCAATATATTTCCAATCCGCCCCCCACACTTCTGCATAGCCAAAAATGGCAAGTCCGATAAAAAGAATGACTCCAAACATAACCGTTAATGATTTCATTCAGATTACCCCTTTCTTGGCTCGCTACACCATTTTCGCGATTTCAAGATTTACAACGTTCACCATTTCTAAAAATTCCCCTTTGCTAAATATTCCCTTCTCCACAAGGTATAATCGTCAGAGGAGTCATTCGGCATTAAGGTACAGGAGCCCAGAGCAGTATGCAAAGTTCCTTAATGAAACTCAATCATGTGTCCACTTTTTCAGGGAAAGGTCAATGAGGTGTAGTTGTTAAATCGTTCACGGTAGGAAGTCCTCATATGTCCTGAACGATACTTAATCTGACAGACAATGTCAAGTTATCTCTTGGTTAGTTCACCTACTATTCTTGAATCCCACGTATTCCCCGATGTCAACGATTACGGTTAGAAATATGCATAGAAAAGGCAGAGCCACTTGCCCTGCCTTTTCCCTCCTCATAATCAAATATGATTTACTTCTTAAAGAGGTTCTTCCTCCCATACCCTACCAATTCAATTAATCCAGACTGGGCGTGAGCTCCTTGAATTGCCAGGTTCCTTAATCTTTATAAGGGTTAGTCTTGAACTCAACCACGATTGCGTGGGTTTTGGTGGTCCCAATGTTTTCCAACGCATGCTTCATGGGTTTGTACCAATAAGTGACGCCCGCCTTAACCTCCCTCTCCCTCAATACTTTCCCATCGGGTCCGTCTTTCTATTTTTAGGTTAAGGTTGATATTTCAATTCGCATATTTCAACTCAAAAAGGTTATTGTTGCTTGATAATGTCCGTCAGGATTAACACTGCCGGGGTTATCCCTTTGTTCTCAGCCCAGTGGGTTACATTCCCATCCTCGGCCAAGCCGCTACCCGCGCTATAGTCCTTCGCCACGTCGCCCCGGTGTTCCGTAACCGTCCCCTTAAGCACGTACGCAGCTCCGGGCCGATCTTTGTGACTATGGGCCCCAACGACTCCGCCAGGCTCGACCGTCAATATCCGGAGCCGGAGTTGGCGACCTTGCATGCCGGGGATCTCAGGACCGAGGTCAACTGCGGCCAACAAAGTTATGGTAACGCCCTTGCTCTCAGTCGGTGCAGTCTGCTGAGCAGTCGCGGTGCCGAGTCCCGTAGCGAGCGTGAATCCCAGGAGCGAGGCGACGATTATCATAGTGCCAGCGAGAATCAAAATACTAATGGATTTTTTTGTAGACATGATCGTTTCCTCCTTTCTGTTTTTATGATCAGTCTTGTCCAAATTAGGTTTTTAAAAAACCTGTATTTTGGACAGCAGAATGCCCATGGGGGTATGGTTACCCCTCAGCCCTATGAAATAACCCTAATTTTTAGGCCTTTTGCTCTCATGAAATGTCCTTATCCACCCGTTATTTTGGACAGCAAAATGAATCAACTAAAAAAGCAGAACCGGAACCTGGTTTTGAAAACAAACAAAACTTGTCCAAAAAGCTAATAATTTCAAGGGG
>DATHCH010000147.1:0-3642 GCA_035319625.1 Thermodesulfobacteriota bacterium | reverse complement strand
AATCTCTTCCTGGCTGAGGGGCTGGGGGAGAAAGGATTTTAGTATTTCTATCTCCTTCTTTTCCTTCTCCACCAAGTCCACACGTCCGCCCGCTTGAAATTGTTCAACAGACTCCTCACCCTTTCTCACCATGACTTGGATCACCTTGACGACGTCTTCGTCCTCCAATCTCTTTCTCAGTTCAATCTCCTTATTTTTTAGGGCCGACCGAATCATCCGGATGGTGGAAAGTCGCAACTTATCGTTCGACTTCATCGCCTGTTTCATTTCCTCGACCAGTCTCTCTTCCAAACTCATCCTTTTAACCCCTCTCTATGATTTTTCTCATTCTTTTCATTGCCCTTTTCTTGGCAGCCAACGCTTTCTTCTTTCGTTTGATGCTCGGTTTTTCGTAGTGTTCCCTTCTTCGAATCTCTGACAAGATGCCCGTTTTCTCTACCTGTTTTTTAAAACGCCTGAGCGCATTTTCAAACGATTCGTTCTCCTTTATTTTAATCCCTGGCATCCATCTTTCCCCTCCTTCCGTGAATTATTTTAAATTAATAATTATATTATTTCACACAGTAAAGTCAAATATTTTGAGGCTTTTCTTGCAGCAGTTTGGTTGCGTCCCGATAACGATCGGAATAGACTCCGCCCTCAATAAATGAGGGCGCCACGAGTATCCTCACCGTCGCTCAGCCACAACTTTTTCCTCCTTGACAAAAAACTTCACCTCCATTATTGTTGTAGTTTATATAACATTCTTCCCGTTTCTTCCACCCGGCGCAAATAGAATGAAAGATATTGAAAGAGAGAGAGCCATGATCAGGGCTGCTGCTGAAAAAACAGCTCAGAGGGTTGTCCAACCCCGGGCGGCCAACATCGACGCCTCCGGGGAATTTCCTTTGGATTTGGTAGAGGCCCTGGGCAAGCAAGGTTACCTCTCCCTTCTCCTCCCTGAATCCTATGGGGGAACCGATGGGGACGTGACCTCATTTTGCATTGTGGTCGAAGAGTTCGCAAAGGTTTGTGGTTCCTCCTCCCTTCTCATCCTGTCCCAAGGGCTCGGGACGTTACCCATCTTATTAGGAGGCAATCCATCCCAAAAGGATACCTATTTCACGGAGATTTCCGAGAAAAACCGGCTCGCCGCCTTTGCGCTGAGAGAACCGGAAGGAGAATTGGAACCTTCCTCTATCAAGACGATCGCCGAGAAGCAAGCGAATGGCTATTTGATCAGCGGGCGCAAAGGTTTCGTTACCCATGGGAGTCTGGCCAAATTTTACTCCGTTTTCGCTGCGACCGAACCAGAACGCGGAGCCGAAGGAATTTCTGTTTTCGTCGTGGAGGAGGGGACTCCCGGCCTGCTTTTCGGCAAGAAGGAGGAGAAGATCGGGATGAGGGGTTCGGTAACGGTGGATGTGATCTTTGAAGACTGTCGGATATCTCAAGAAAATCGCCTCGGAGATGAAGGGGATGGCTGGAAGATCGCAAAGGATACGATGAACATGTCGAGACCCGTCATCGGGGCACAGGCCGTGGGCATTGCCCAGGGAGCCCTCGACTTCGCCGTTCGTTATGCCAACGAGCGGATCCAATTTGGAAAACCCATCTCCTCCTTTCAAGCGATTCAATTCATGATCTCCGATATGGCCACTCGCGTGGAAGCCGCTCGGGCCCTAGTGTATAAGGCCGCCTCTGAAATTGACGGAAAACGCAAGGACACAGAAAAACTCTCGGCCATTTCGAAATACTTCGCCTCCGAAATCGCCATGAAGGTGACCACGGATGCCGTCCAGATTCTCGGCGGTTATGGGTACATGAAAGAGTATCCTGTGGAACGGATGATGCGGGATGCCAAGGTCACCCAGATTTATGAAGAAGCCAATCAGATTCAGCGATGGGTGGTGGGCCAAGAATTACTAAAAGGCTGACCCCTTTGAGGCCGACATGAGCGGCCCCTTTCGTCTTCCTCTCATTCCCATCTTCATCGTCTACACCCTTGGGATCTATGTTGGCCATTTCGACCTTCCTCTCCTTCCTCAAGGATGGATGTTCCTTCTCATACTGCTGTGCGTCTGGACCCTCATGCTCGTCATCAGAAGAGCCCGCATGGGCACTTGGACGGCCTTCGCCATTTTCTTCCTCCTCGGAATTTTTTCAATCCAGCTTTATCTTCGTCCACCACACTCGTCCTCCCACATCTCTCATTTCACGGGCCTGGAAAGAATCTCCTTGGAGGGGATTATCGATCGTCCGCCAGAGTATTCGCGGGGAAGAACCCAATTGCTCATTCGGTCGCAAAAGGTCATTCTGTCGAACCGCCACTTCCCCACGGACGGCCTTCTCCTGATCTTCCTTAAAGAGGAGGAGCGCTCACTTCGAGTGGGGGATCGCCTCCGGCTTTCTTGCAGACTTTATCCACCCCGTGGGTTTCACAACCCAGCTGGATTTTCCTATGAACGTCACCTTGCCCTTGAGCGGATCTACACCGTTGGATTTCTATCCGAAAAGAAAGGATGGGTCAAGCTGGGGGAGGGATTTAAGAACCCTGTTGTCTTACGGGTGGAGCGCTGGAGGGATCGCATCCGGGATTTCTTGGATCGTGAAACGAATCCTCCAGCTTCGAGTATTTTCAAGGCCCTCGTCCTGGGTGAACAGGGTGAGATTCCGGAAGAGATAAAAGAACGGTTCATTGTCACCGGGACAGCTCATCTTCTGGCCATTTCCGGGGATCAATTCGGAATCGTGGCTTTCCTTTCTTTCTCTCTGTTGATCTGGATTTTAAAGCGATCCGAGTTTCTCCTTCTCTCCGTTCCCATTAGAAAGTGGGCCGCCAGCCTGACGATCCCCTGCATCATCCTCTACGCCTTCATCGCGGGCGGAGGGATTTCGGTCATCCGATCGGCCATCATGGTGATCACCTTTCTCGTTTCCATCTTGCTTAACCGGGAGAGAAACCTGCTGCACACCCTCGCCCTGGCCGCCTTTCTCATCCTCCTCTTCTCACCTCCTTCCCTTTTCGATGTCTCCTTCCAGCTTTCTTTCCTGGCTGTCCTTTCGATCCTTTATCTGGTGCCACGCATCCTTCCAGAGTTTAGGCAGGAGGAAATTTCCGCCCTTCTGAGAACCTCTTGGAAGAAGAATATCATGAGATATATCGTGCTCTCCCTTCTCGTCACAGCGGTGGCCATCATCGCGACTGCACCTTTTGTTGCCCTTCACTTCAACCGTTTCGCCCCCATTGGTTTCTTCACGAACCTCTTCATCGTCCCTTGGGTGGGCTTCCTAATCGTTCCTTTGAGTCTCTCCGCCTCCATTTTCTCTTTCTTTTTCACCGCCCTGGCCACGTTCCTGATCAACGTCAACAGTTTCGTCACCCTGATGCTTCTTAGAGTATTGGCTTTCTTTAGCTCTCTTCCATTGGTCTCACTCTTTGTCTCAACCCCAACGCCTTTTGAAGTCATCCTTTTCTACCTTCTCCTTTTCCTATCCGTTCACGTTAAGAAACGAAAAACGGCCCGATATCTTTTTTTAGGGATCTGCATCGTATCTGCTCTCGATTTGGCATTCTGGAACTTAAAAGATTCATTCCAGAAAGATCTCAAGCTGAGTTTTATCGATGTCGGTCAGGGAGATTCCATTCTGATTGAATTCCCG
>DATHCH010000146.1:0-19333 GCA_035319625.1 Thermodesulfobacteriota bacterium | reverse complement strand
ATTCAACCCCTTTTGGCACTAAAATTGCTCATAGTTTAGATAGAAAAAAAGGTTTTAAGGTAGATTGCCGATAAAGCCAAACCACGAGTAATCGTGGGACGGAAAGCCACGGGTCCTAAGTTTCAGGATAGCCGAGTTGCCGAAGCAAAGAGCTCTTTTGGAGCCCGTGGTTCATATTGATCACGGGCTTTTTTATTAGAGCAGCCTCATTTGAATGGAGGTGGTTTAGATGGATCTCGAAAAAAAATGTTCATTTTATCGAAGTTGTGAAAATCTCAACCGGGGTCGTGGAATTGGGTATTGCGATCTCGATGGTGACCAACCGACTTGTGACGGAGATACTGACTTTTGTGAAAAACCCGATGTCCTAAAAGGATATTCTGTGGTCCAAAAGAGGAGGAAGGAATGGGAGAAGAGAAGAAATGCCCACTCTTCAGGCAGCCAGAAATTCTGAGCTCAGCAGAGGGAAGTGGCTACTGTGACCTTGACAATAGCTCTAAGGCCTATGAAGGGGATGTCAGACCCGAATTCTATCGATTTCTAAAGATGGGGGAGAAACAACAATTTCAATGCCTATTGATCGGAGGTAATTTAAGATGAGAAGTCAAAACAATACAAATGAGCACCTAATAGATGAATTAAACCAACCACTCCATCGAATTATTGACCCGGGCCAATTGAAAGATAAGAGGAAACAGACAGAAGAGGCTTACCGTGAACTCCTTGAGGAGCTAGTAGAAGAACGTACAGCTAAGCTGAGAAATGCCAATAAACAGCTTCAACAAGAAATCACCGAGCACAAGCAGGCTGAGGAAACATTGCGAAAGAGTGAGGAGAGATATCGAACCATTCTTGAGATCATCGAGGAGGGTTATTTTGAGGTTGACATTGCTGGTAATTTTACCTTCGTTAATGATAGAGAGGCCAGTTTTCTTGGATATCCCAAAGAAGAATTGATAGGGATGAATAACCGGCAGTATACAGATCAGGAAACGTCCAAAAAATTGTTTCAGGTCTTCAGTAAGGTTTACATAACAGGGGAACCGGCTAAAGAACTTGATATTGAGGTTATTAAAAAAGACGGGACCAAAGGATTCATTGAGATTTGGGTATATCTAAAAAAGGATTCCGCAGGGCAACCAACCGGTTTTCGGGGTATTGCGCGCGACATCACTGAACGCAAGCGGGCGGAGAAAGCCCTTGAGGACTCAGCGAAGAGATATAGAGAGGTCGTGGAGAGCGCAACAGAGATTATTTACACCGTTGATGTGAAAGGGAATTTCACTTATGCCAATCCTGCTGGGTTGAAGGTGACTGGCTATTCGCAGGCAGAACTTCAGAAACTCAATTACGTGGATCTTGTGCTTCCTGAACACCGTGAAAGGGCTATGGAGATCTATGTCAAACAGTTCCGGGAGAAGTTATCAATGACCTATGTCGAGTTCCCTTTTTTCAGCAAGAGAGGAGAAATTATATGGTTTGGCCAAAATTCCACACTTGTGGTGGAGAGCGACAGGATTATCGGGTTTCATATCATCGCGCGTGACATCACCCAACGCAAGAAGGCTGAGGAGGCGTTGCAAAAGAGCGAGAACGGTTACCGCATACTCGCAGAGAATGTCACAGATATGATTTGGACGGCGGATATGAATCTCCGGTTCACATATATAAGTCCATCGGTCACTCGGATGCTAGGTTACAGTGTCACGGAAGCGATGTCCCAGACAGTAGAAGAAACCCTAACTCCTTCGTCTTTTGAGGTAGCCATGGAGGTTTTTGCTGAGGAACTGGCAAAGGAACAGTCGGATGGCAAGGATTTATTCAGGTCTCGGACTCTGGAGCTTGAAGAAAATTGTAAGGATGGGTCTACAGTCTGGACAGAGAGTACAATGACTTTTCTGCGCGAATTGGATGGGCGCCCTGTTGGAATTCTTGGAATTACGAGAGACATCACCGAACGCAAGAAGCACGAACAAGAAAAGACAAATTTGGAGGAGCAACTTCGTCAATCCCAGAAGATGGAGGCCATTGGGCAGTTGGCAGGCGGTGTTGCACATGACTTTAATAATCTTCTCACTGTTATCAAAGGCTATAGCCAACTTTCCCTTAATGAAATGAAGGAGAATGACCCATTAAGGGAAAGCATTGAAGAGGTTAGAAACGCAGCTGACCGTGCGGCTGATCTGACGCGTAAGCTTTTAGCCTTCAGCTGTCGTCAGGTCTTGGAGATGAAAGTTCTTGATCTGAATACCGTTCTAAGAGACCTGGAGAGGATGCTTCGTCGTCTCATTGGTGAGGACATTGAGTTGGTTACCATACTCACTGATGGTTTAGGAAGGGTAAAAACCGATCCAGGGTGGGTTGAACAGATCATCATGAACCTTGCTGTCAATGCCAGGGATGCGATGCCAAATGGAGGAAAACTTACCATTGAGACAGCCAATGTGGAGCTGGATGGGGCCTATGCTCACAAGCATATTGATGTGACTCCGGGTCGTTACGTTATGCTTTCAATGAGTGATACGGGGATGGGGATGACCCCAGAGGTCAGAAAACAGGTTTTTGAGCCTTTCTTTACAACCAAGGAAAAAGGCAAAGGGACGGGGTTGGGTTTATCGACAGTCTACGGGATTGTCAAACAGAGCGGAGGGAACATCTGGGTTTATAGCGAACCGGGTCTGGGAACGACGTTTAAGATCTACTTGCCAAGGGCGGATGAATCTATTGAGGAAGTGAGAGAAAAGGTGACGGGAGAGGAGGTTTCTCGAGGGTGTGAGACGATTCTCCTGGTAGAGGATGAGGAGAGTGTTCGAAGATTAACTGTGGAGATTCTCAAGAGGCAGGGATATGAGGTTTTGGAGGCTTCTTGTGGGGATGATGCTCTGGTGCTTAGTAAAGGGCACAAGGAGCCAATTCACATAATGTTGACGGATGTTGTCATGCCGGGGATGAGTGGGCGTGAGTTGGCCAACCAACTCAAACCCTTTCATCCGAAGATGAAGGTACTTTATATGTCGGGCTACACAGACAATACAATTATCAATCATGGTATATTGAATGAAGGAATAAATTACATCCAAAAGCCCTTTACAGTGGATGGTTTGACGAAAAGAGTTCGTGAAGTTTTAGATAAAGTGGGTGACCGTTCATACGAGTCTCTCCGATAGGGACAACCTACGAAGACAAAGCATGCTCTTCCGCCATCCCTCTCCATCCTGCCTTGAAGCCTTTTTTCTGGCAATTATTGAGACGATAAGAAAAGCCTTTCAAACTCGAAAGAGCCTCCCTCCCTTCAATTCCCCTCCATTCACCCCAGCTTGGCCCCCAGATAAACAATCAGGGATAGTACTCACTACTACATATATTAATTTACAAGAAGACTCCTACTCACCAACAATTCATTCTCCCACAACCATGAAGGAGGTTCTATGAGAACGGTCACCTTTGAAACCCCAAATGCCACATTTCACTCCGACTCCCTTGCCGACCCGGTAAAATTTCGTTTCCTTATATCTACCGGTTGCCCTCCTGATAAGCATCGACAAGAGCCTCCCGCGTTCATTATCGTATGGCTGCCCCTGCGTGTCACCCCTGTTACCCCGGAAGCCCATCTATCGGTTCTGGCAGTTTTCGTTAGGATAGCTGCTCCGGTCTTCCCCTTTGTAGGAGAGGGTCGACAATTCCATTGTGCATTTCGAGGCTACATCCAGGTTAGCTCGCGCTGCGACCCGCAGGTTTGCTCAGCTCCCTTGCGGAGCCTTTGTCAGGAAACTCAGTGCTCCAGGTTACCCTTTACACCTCCCTCAAGCTACGTGGGCGAACTGCCGAACTCCCACGGTCGGACTTTAACCGACAAGTCATACGTCTTACACGGCATGCCCTACAAATCTTCAGTTGGGAGATGACCGGGGAGTTGAGGATTACGGGTAGAAACGATGCATGTCGATTCGATAGATGATATCTCTTCCAAAACTTTTTTCGATGAGACGTTTTTGTCGTGGGGATATTAACAAATCTTTTGTCTATGCGGTCAGATATGCAATCATAGGTTCAATCTGGTTTTATCTGATATTATTTGGTGTGCATGATATCGCCAACATGCGGTAATAAACCAATGTAGAGTTTGGATATGCCCTAAAAATGGAAATATACGATTGCCCATACAGTCGAATTCCAAACCCGCATTACGGCTTCAGCAATTTTTTAATTTCATTGATTATCACTTCTGGTTCAAAAGGTTTTTTAATATAGGCATCTGCCTCGACTTCTTTACCTAATTTTTCATCGCTCTCTTTCACGCGGGCGGTAAGCATAATAATGGGTACATGCTTATATTTGTCGTCGGACTTTAGCATGCGGCAAACCTTATACCCGTCTATTTTTGGAAGCATCAGGTCCAAAATAATCAAGAGAGAGGTGCTTTCCATAAGGAATGTCGATTATTTTTATCTTCCATTTAATGTTAAAGGACGGATCGACAAAAAAGAATGGGAAAAAGGGATGCGTTTTGGTATGGAGCTCTTGGCTCCTGTATTGAATGATCAAAACCCCAAAAAGGTTATAAATGCTAGTCATCGCTTCGCCAAGAGGCGCTACGAACACGAGTTCAAGTGGAAGCCAAGTCATAAGGTAGAGGAGGCGATCGTGGCTTCGGTTTTCGGGAAAGAATCAGTGTGACTAAATTGTGACTGAACTAAGTCAAAAAGACTGAAATGGATAGAATAGACTGGAATTGATGGAAAAGCTTGTAATCCAACATTATCAAGGCTTAGCGGGAAACCAGACCAAGAAACAAGGGGTTAAGAAAATCATCAATTTCCGCTTAAAAGGCAGATACTCTACCTCCTGAGTTAACGGCCCTCTCCCAATCCAAGGTAAGGAAAAACCTACCAAGTTGTCAAGCAAAATTTAGAAAGGATTTCTAACCCTTACCGTTTCACTTCTCTCCGATCCGACGGAAATCATCGCCATTCTTGTGCCGATCAATTTCTCAATTCTCTTGAGATAGCGCCTCGCGTCAGGAGGGAGGTCCTTAAAATCTCTCGCCCCCTTGATTTCGGTCTTCCAGCCTTGCAGCTCCTCATAGATGGGCTCAGATCGTTTCAATAGCTCGAGATTAGAAGGAACATGGTGAAAAACCTTTCCGTCCGCACGATACCCCACACAGATCTTAATCGTATCGAATTCATTCAAGACATCCAACTTGGTAATGACCATCTCCCGGATTCCGTTCAACCGGATGGAATGGTTAACCACGACGGCATCGAACCAACCACATCTTCTCGGCCTCCCAGTGGTCGCGCCATATTCACCGCCCTTTTGGCGAATCTTCTCTCCCAGCTCATCTTGAAGCTCTGTGGGAAACGGGCCCTCGCCGACCCGGGTGGTATAGGCTTTGGCCACCCCGATCACAGACTTGATCATTGTAGGACCGATGCCCGAACCCAGACAGGCGTTCCCTGCCAATGTATTCGAGGCGGTGACATATGGATAGGTACCATGATCCACATCCAACAAGGCCCCCTGCGCCCCTTCGAAGAGGACATGTTTTCCTTTTTTGATCTCTTCGTGAAGAATGAGCGAGGTATTCTTCACATATCTTTCAAGTCGATTTTTGTATTGAAGATATTCATCAAAAATTTCCGAAAACTCGAAACCGTTCTCTTTCAATACCTGGGTGAGATAGGCATTCTTCTGGACGAGGTTAGCCTCCAGCTTTTCTCGAAAAACCTTTTCGTCCACGAGGTCAACCGCCCGGATCCCGCAACGGGCCACCTTATCCTCATACGCAGGACCGATTCCCCGTCCTGTGGTGCCAATCTTGAAAGTCTTTTCTCTGGCAACATCGATCCTCCGATGATAAGGGAGGATGAGGTGAGTTTCTTCACTGATCATTAATTGAGAGTCATCTTGCAAATATCCTCTCTTTTTTATCTCATCCATCTCCTGAATCAATACGGCTGGGTCTAACACGACCCCACTGCCGATAATGCATTTTTTATTTTTATAAAGGATACCGGAAGGGATGAGATGAAAGACAAATTTCTCCCCTTTTAAAACGATCGTATGCCCGGCATTGCTCCCCCCCTGGAACCTCACCACGAGATCGGCATACCGGGTCAACAAATCGACCATCTTCCCTTTTCCTTCATCTCCCCATTGAGCTCCAACAATAACGACATTGGCCATTCTGAATGAACCCTCCGCTTCCTCAAAAATCAGAGCTGAATTTGGCGAACCGAGATAATATTCGGCAGCCTCAAAATATCGCCCACCATTCCCGCTGGCAGAGGAACGTCCAGGTGGAGCAGTGAGATCGCTTTGCCGCCCATTTGATCGCGTCCAAACTGCATCGTCGCAATATTGATGTTTCGGCTTCCCAAGGCATTCCCAATATTCCCGATCACCCCGGGCTTGTCATAATTGTTGACCAGCAGGATATGCCCCTCCGGAATGGCTTCGATGAAAAAATCATTCAGCTTGACGATTCGCAATTCTTTCCTTCCGAAGAGGGTTCCTGCAATATAGTTTCGCTCCATCTTCGATCGGGCCGTGATGGCAATGAGACTCGCATAATCTTCTGCCACAGCCCGGGTAGCCTCCGTGACTTTTATCCCTCTTTCCTTCGCCATGATCGGCGCATTGACAAAGTTGACCGTTTCGCCCACAAAAGGCGTGAGGAGGCCCTTCAAGACTGAAATGGTGATCGGTTTTGTCCCGTACTCCACGACCTCGCCGTAATATTCGATCAGAATCTCCTCGATGGCGTAATTTGAAATCTGTCCTAAAAAGCTTCCCAACTGCTCCCCGAGCCGGAGATAGGGCCTCAAGGAAGGAAGAATATCCGGACTGACGGCGGGCATATTCACTGCATTCCTTGCTTCTCCCAGAGTCAGAAAATCGACGACCTGCTGCGCAATGGCAATGGCCACGTTTTCCTGGGCCTCCTCGGTGGCAGCTCCCAAGTGGGGGGTACTGATCACGGCCTCCAATTCCAGCAGAGGATTTCCAATGGAGGGCTCCTTCTCAAAAACGTCTAAGGCTGCTCCCGCCACTTTCCCTTCCTGAATGGCCTCGTAAAGGTCCTTCTCTTTGATGATTCCTCCCCGGGCACAATTGACCAGAATCACACCTTTCTTCATTTTTGAAAAAGCCTTCTTGTCGATGAGATTCCGTGTTTCATCGGTCAACGGCGTGTGGATACTGATGAAGTCAGAACGTTCCAGGAGTTCATCGAGCGATACCGGGTCAACCCCCTTCTTCTCCGCCACCTCTTTTGAAAGATAAGGGTCGTAACCGATGACCTTCATCTTCAAACCCCTTGCACGATCGGCGACAATCGTCCCGATAACCCCAATGCCGATCAGGCCGAGGGTCTTAGTATAAAGTTCCACTCCCATAAACTTTTTCTTCTCCCACTTGCCCCCCTTCATCGAGGCCGTCGCCTGGGGAATCTTCCTCGAAATGGAAAGGATCATGGCGATCGTGTGCTCCGCCGCGGCAATGGCATTTTCCTGGGGAGTATTCATCACCACGACGCCCTTCTTCGTTGCCGCGGGGAGATCGACATTGTCCAATCCAATCCCTGCCCTTCCGATCACTTTCAACCGTTTCCCTGCTTCGATCAGATCGTCCTTTAATTTCGTCTCGCTTCGGATAATAATCGCATCATACTCGGGTATCACTTTCTTCAACTCTTCCGGAGAAAGTCCGGGTTTAAGATCATATTTTAGGTTTTCCGCCCTTGCTAATATCTCCAACCCCTTGCTCGACAAAGGGTCACTGACTAAGACTCTTCTGATCTCCTCCATTTCACATCCCCTCAAGCTGCCTGATCCCTCTTTATTTCATCAAGATCTCTTCAGCTGCCTTCACACCTGCTCCGAGCTCAAACTTGTAGCCCATTTCCTTCAAAAGCATCTCCAGGGCTGAAATGACCATCACCATATCCAGCCGCTCGTAATATCCCAGATGGGCAATTCGAATAATCTTACCCTTGGCTTGATCCTGGCCTCCTGCCACGGTAATTCCAAACTTCTCAAAAAACAGATTTTTCAATTTCCCACCCTGTATGCCCTCTGGAACTTTGATGGCTGTGACAGCATTGCTCGGTGAATCAGGGGCATAGAGTTCAAGGCCTAAGGCCTTCACCGCGGCACGGGTGGCCGTTGCCAATCTTTCGTGCCGCTGAAAAACACCCTCTAAACCCTCCTTTCGAATCAGATGGAGCGACTCCTTTAAGCCCACGAACAACGAGATGGCCGGAGTGAAAGAATTCTGATTCTTCTGGGCAGATTTCAACTCCTTCTTAAAGTCGAAATAAAATTTGGGTAAGTTTGATCGTTCCACAAACTTCCATGCCTTATCGCTTAGAGCAGCGAAGGCGAGGCCGGGAGGAAGCATCAATGCCTTTTGAGAACCGCTGATCAGCACATCGATCCCCCACGCGTCCATGGGGAGATCGAATACACCGATTCCCGTAATGGCGTCAACAACGAGTACGATCTCCTCATATTTTTTTACGATCTCCGCAATCTCGCGGATAGGATGTTTCGCACCCGTCGAGGTTTCGCTTGCCTGGGTGTAGACCCCTCTGATAGAGGGGTTCGATGCCAATGCCTTTTGAACCTGCTTTGGATCGACCGCCTTTCCCCATTCCACATCAATCGGAACAAACTCAATTCCATACGCCTTGCATATCTCCCCCCATCTTCCGCCAAACTTTCCTCCCCGGACCACCAGCGCCTTATCCCCTTTGGAGAGGATGTTCGAGACCGCTCCTTCCATGGCACCCGTCCCGGAAGAGGTAAAGACCAATACCTCATTTTTCGTCTGAAAAAGATACTTCAACCCCTCCCTGATTTCGGCAAGGATTCTTTCAAACTCCGGCTCCCGGTGGTGCATGATCGGCTCTGCCATCTTCAAAAGCACCTCCGGCGGAAGCATGGTGGGCCCGGGTGAAAATAAATATTTCTTTTCCATATCAGGCTCCTTCAAATGAGGAAAACCTAATAATATTATTTTATATTTGCCCCTATGTCAATACGTTCTCCTTTTCTCGCCAAGCCAATTTAGAAATGTCCTCTTCCAAGACAAACAACCGGAGGGATGGTAAGGAGGCCGCAGGGGTTGACTTTTGCGAAATTATTTTCTAATTTTTGGTAAGGCCCCTAAGCAGGTAAGCTAAATGGATCAAATGGTGACAAAAACACTGGCTGAGATTTATCTCAAACAGGGTTATCTCCAAGAGGCCTACGAAATTTATGAGACCCTTGCCGAAAAAGATCCATTTGACCTGGACATACAGAGGAGGGTAGAAGAATTAAGAGAGAAACTGTATCCCTCCCCTCCTCCCAATTTCTCATATCCCCTTTCCAGTGAAGAAAAGATACGCCATCTCGAAAAGTGGTTGGCTAATATTCGGAAACGGAGACAAAATTGACAGACCATTCGTTTTATGAGAACCGGCAAGAAATTTCCCAGAAGGTTTTGGATTCCCATCATTTGGACGGGATCCTCTTTGTCAGTCTCGAAAATATTCGCTATCTTTGTGGCTTTACCGGAAGTGACGGCGCCCTTGTCATCACCCAAAAAGAATCCTTCTTTCTGACGGATTCTCGATACTGGACACAGGCAGACGAAGAGGTGGAGGGCTCCCAGATCGTCCACTATAAGAAGAAAATGGGAGGGATTTTTTCCCTTTTATCTGACTTAAAATTGAAAAAGATAGGGTTTGAATCTGCTTCCCTCCCTTTTTCAGCCTTTCAGTTCCTCTCGGAAAAGTTGGCCGCCGAGGCAAAACTCGTCCCACTGGAAGACGAAACAAAAAACCTTCGGGCAGTAAAAGACGCCCATGAACTGACTCTCATCCGGAAGGCCATTGACATCTCATCGAATGCCTTTTCCCAGGTTACGGAAATACTAAAAGAAGGTGTTGTGGAGCGAGAGGTTGCTCTGGAGATGGAATTCTTCATGAAACGAAGTGGCGCTGACGCCCTTGGTTTTGATATCATCATTGCCTCTGGAAAACGATCTGCCCTCGCTCATGGAAAGGCAAGCGGTAAACGAATTGAAAAGGGAGATTTCATCCTGATCGATTTTGGCTCGGGATTTCAAGGCTACCATTCCGACCAGACACGCACAGTGGTCTGTGGCAGTCCCTCCTCAGAACAGCAAAAGATCTACCAAATAGTTAAAGAAGCTCACGATAAGGCGATTGAGAAGGTTGGGCCAGGCATCCCCGTTGGAGAGGTGGATGGAGCAGCGAGGGATCACATTCGAAGTAAGGGATACGGGGAATATTTTGGTCACGGGACAGGCCACGGTATAGGTCTTGCTGTCCATGAGGACCCTGCCATCAATAGTGAAAACGAGGGATTGGTTCAGGAAGGGATGGTTTTCACGATAGAACCCGGCATTTATATACCTGATTGGGGAGGAGTTCGAATCGAAGATATGGTTCTCGTGACCGCTCATGGGGCAGAAGTATTGACCTATCTTCCTACTGAGATGAAGGTGATTTAAAAATCTCTTGACAACGGTCAAGGGTTTCTTATATTTTGAACATGAATCATTGATCATTCGACCCGTCATAGGGCGGGCATAGCTCAGCTGGTAGAGCATCGGCTTCCCAAGCCGAGGGTCGCGGGTTCGATCCCCGTTGCCCGCTCCAATTTTTTCTGAGTGATTTTGTGCTTGCTTTTTAGAAACTTTTTTGTATACTTAATCTTTAAAGCATTCCACAAGGAGGAGGAAAGAGTATGGCAGGAAAGAAACCCCTGACTAAGGCCCAAACCGTTTCCTATTTTGCGAAGAAGTTCGACCTTTCCAAAAAGGTAGCTTCCTCATTCATCGACGAGATGGCAGCCTTCGCCATCGCCGAGACCAAAAAGGCAGGAGCCTTCACCTTCCCCGGCGTCGGCAAACTCGTCCTGGTTAAACGTAAGGCACGGGTGGGAAGAAATCCGGCCACGGGTGAGCCGATCAATATCCCAGCCAAGACGGTGGTCAAGATGCGCATCGCTAAGTCCTGCAAGGAAGCGATCGTTCCACCAAAGAAATAATTAGCTTTAGCTTGACACAAGTGAGTTTCGTTGAGGACCTTTCTCTATCGAAGGAGCTGAATATCTATAAATCGCAGATATTCAAATCCCCATGACCAATTGTTGCAGCGGGGAGGAGCTTCTTTCCCCGCTGCAAAAGTTTGTAACGGGAAAACCCTTTATCTTTTCCCTCGATTTTGAGGAAGACCGTACGATAGCGCTCCCGCCATTCCAGTTCTGCCGCATCCCTGTCCATCATGAATAATTTCCGGCAGACTGCGTAGCATCGAGACCTTCATTCATAAATGAGATCAAAAAGTTTGTTAGCCAGCTCCTGATTCAGGCCTCTAAGAATTTTATATTCCTCGATCGCGGATCCCTTGTCCCCTAGCCTCAAGTAAGACATCCCCAAGTTGAGACGGGCTTCAGCCAGAGAAGGCTTCAATCGGATTGCTTGCTTATAAGATACGATCGCCTCTTCCACTCGGCCTGTGTGAAAATAAGCTGCCCCTAAATCTAAATGTGCTTCTGCATGATCAAATTTGATGCGAATTGCCTCTTTGTAAGAATCGATGGCTTCTTCATATTTTTTCAGAGCCGCGTAGCTATTTCCAAGATTATAATGAGCCAGAGCAAAATCAGGTTTGAGGCGGATGGCCTCCTTATAGGACAGGATAGCCTCCTGATACCGCCCGAGTTTTTGATAAGACCATCCCAAATTATTATGAGATTCGGCGAGATCGGACTTAAGCCGGATGGATCGTCTGCAGGACTCAATCGCGTCATTATAACGACCCACCATTCCATAAGCGACGCACAAATTATTATGAAAGTCGGCATCCTTGGGGTTGATGCGAATGGCTTGTTGGTAAGGCCCGATGGCCTCTTTGTGCTGCCCGAGTTTGGCCAAACAATATCCGACCTGAAAATAGGCCTGGGCATGCTCCGGGTTTCTCTTGATCGTCTCAACAAAATAGGGAAGAGCCTTCCCATAATCTTCTGCCCAGACATAACGGAGTCCCGTGGCGTAGAGTTTTCCTGCCGAGGCGACCCAATCTTTCCTCCTCGCCTCTTCTCGCTCTGAAAGGGTTTCCCCCTGTCCCATGGTCAACCTTGCTACTCTCTCACCAGGAATGGCAAAGTTGAGGTTCTGCCCCTCTACCACAAAAAAAGTTGCAATTCCAACCACCTCTCCTTTCATGTTGATCACTGGACTGCCACTGGACCCAGGAGATATGGGGGCCGTCAGCTGAACGATTTTCCCAAATCCGGCGATCTCTCTCACGGCAGAGACAATTCCATCCGAGACCGTTTTATCAAATCCGAGGGGCGTTCCGATGACGATGACTCTCTCTCCCACCTCAGGGAGTCTGGTGGTCACTGGTAAAGGCCGTACCGCTTCTTTTGAAATGTCCACGGAAACTCGGATTAAATCGCCTTCCTTGTCCTCGGCGAGAGCCTTTTTAATAGGGTATTCCTTCCCATCGGTTGTCATAATGGATGCCTGACCGATCTCCTCCAGGACATGAGAATTTGTGATAACATCTCCTTCTTCATCAATAAAAAAGCCGCTTCCTTGGCCGACCATATTCCCCTCCTTGTCGTAGGTCACAATTACAACGATTGAGGGTTCCACTTTTTTTATTAGAATGGGCAGGTTTTCCTGACTCACGGCCGAAGAAACGACAAGAATAAAAAAAAGGAATGCACCGATAAGACTACAGGACTTTGACATATCTCCCCTCGATAATCAACTTTTGAGAAAAATCATAGATCCCCAGTGAAGAAAAAAAGGACGCATCTTGGCCCTTCTTAAACCGGATGCGTGCCGATAACTTTCATGAAGATGGCTTTCGTGAGGAGACTTCTGTTTCTTGCCCAGCCTTTCATCAAAATATTCATTTTCCTGGCAATGGTTTTTTTGTCGGGATCACCAAAGGTTAACGCTACTATGGAGTACCCTCTGTCAAGGCAGCATCTGCAAGAAATGGGGGGCCTTGGAAGAAAAGGACAGGGAGACGGGATAAAAGGACTTCATTTGATTATTTTCTTGAGGGCTTTGATGAATCTACGGTTGTCCTCCATCCTTCCAATAGTCACCCTGGCAAAAGTGGGATAGCCCCATATCTTTCCCGGTCGAATGATGATCCCTTCTCTCAGAAAACCCTGAAAAACCTCTTCCGAATCTTTTTCAAAATCGACGAAGATGAAGTTGGCCTGGCTGGGAACATAGGAGAATCCCATCCTATCTAGTTCTTTGTATAAATACCTCTTGCCTTCGTAAACCGATTGAATCGACCTTACGGCATGATCCTCATCTTCTAATGCAGCCACCGCAGCTACCTGGGCCAGCCGATGGACAGGGAAAGGGTCCCTCACCTGATAAAGACAATCCACCAAGTCTTCCCTGCCCAGGGCATAACCAATCCTCAACCCTGCCAGTCCATAAACTTTTGAAAAGGTTCGAAGGACGATGACCTGTCTTCCTTCTTTGATATAGTCCAGACCATTCGGGTAGAAAGCATCCTCCACAAAATCTCCGTACGCTTCGTCCAATACGACGACGACATGCTTTGGGAGGCGGGAGAGAAAAACGTTCAGCGCCTCCACAGAGGCAGTTGTCCCCGTAGGATTATTCGGATTGCAGACAAAGACCAACTTGGTCTTATGGTTGACCTTCTTGAACATGCCATCCAGGTCATGCGTAAAGTCCTTCAATTTTACTTTGATGGCCTTTCCACCCATGATCTGAGTTGCGTTGGTATAGACTGGAAAAGTGGGATCGGCCATGACCACCTCATCCCTTTCGTTCACAAAGGCGTTGGCGACCATGAGAATCAAATTATCGGCGCCGTTGGAGATGACGATCATTCTTTCTGGAATAGCAAACTTCTTGGCCAGGGCCTTCCTTAAAACGGTACAAGGGCCTTCCGGATAAAGATTGATTTTACGAAGTTCCTTCCGGATGGCGATCAATGCCTTTGGAGAAGGACCGAGTAGATTCTCATTCGAGGCAAGTTTCGTCCACCGTTTCGCCTCGAACTCGTTTTGAACCTCCTCAATCGACTTCCCAGGAATATAGGAAATAATATTCAAGATCCCCTTTCTTGCCAGCTTTTCTATCTTCATTTTATCTTCCTTTACTGAATTATAACCAAAATTTTTAAAATAAAGTGGGAATACTTGTCAACGAAATGTTAGGGGCAAGAATTTTGAGCGCATGTGGGAATAAGGAAGGATCAAAGGAAAGCAGAAAAAGGGGAAATGTCGTTGACTATCCCACGCCTCATTTATAATGCCACCTCTTGGCAAGATCGGCCCTTCAACTCCCCGGCCCGTTCGATTGAGCCTATGCCGGGATCTTGGAGGCCGCCGAATGGGTCAAGACAAGAATCATTCCTTTCTGGATTCCATGGTCTTGGCGACCACATTTAGAATTTCCGCGAAATCGAAGGGCTTAGAGATAAAAAAATCAAGACCGTACTCCTCCATTTTGCTTTGACTCCTTTCACCCCCCCATCCTGTAATCATTCCCACAGGCGTATGAGGACTTATCTCTTTAATCATCCTGCATACCTCCCAACCCGACACTCCGGGCATTCCCAAATCGGTCAGAACGATATCGAATTTTCCCTCTTTAAAGAGCTCCACGCCCTTTCTTCCATCCTCTGCCAGGGTCACCTGATGGTCGGCTTGAGCCAGGGTCCGAGAAAGGACACTTCGGACGAACTCCTCGTCGTCGATCACCAGGATATGCGCCCTTCTCCCCTTTTTGATCGGCTGCGGATCGACCGCCTCTTCTTTTCCCTCCTCGCCGATGGGCAATGTGATGGTAAAGGTCGTTCCGTATCCAAGTTCGCTCACAACCTCGATCTCTCCCCCGAATCTCTTGATGATGCCATAACACATGCTCAACCCAAGCCCCGTATTGGAGAAGGGTTTCGTCGTAAAAAAGGGCTCAAAAATCCTCTTTTTCGCCTCTTCTGCAATCCCAACTCCTGTATCCGAAATCTGGATAAAGATATCCCTTCTTTTCTTAAACGTACGAATTTCGATTCTTCCCCCTTCGTGCATTGCCTCCACCGCATTGAAAATCATATTGGTGATGACTTCCCTCAGCTCAGAGGCGCTCCCGGATGCAAGAGGAATGTCCTCAAGATTTGAAACGATTTCAATACCCATTCCTCTGCTTTGGGCTTCGTCTTTCCATCGGGGCTTGGTTATCTCGATCGAGTCTTTAATGACGGAGTTAATGTCGACCTTGAAAAGTTCCTGAGGAACCGGCCTCCTCGTAAAGTCCTGAAGCCTTCGAACCGTCCGGCTGCTATCCTTGGCCACCTGTTCGATGATCTTCAACGTCTCCTTTAACTCCCCGTCTTGAGCGGTATAAAGCAAAAGCTGGGTATTTCCGAGGATAGCCGCCAAGGCATTGTTGAAATCATGGGCCACTCCGCTGGCCATCTCGCCCACCGCCCGGAGCTTCTCGGCCTGGAACAATTGTTCCTCGATCCTTTTCCTATCTGTGATGTCCCGTATGATTCCTCTAAACCCGATGGGTTTGCCCAAAGTATCTTTTCGTAATGATACGGACGCCTCGATGAATCGTTTGGTCCCGTCTTTCCTGATGATTTCCCAATCAAGTTCTCTGCCGGGCTCCTCTGTTCTGTAAACTCTATTGAAGGCTCGAAAGACTTTCTTTGCATTCTCTTTATCCGTATACTTTCGATTGTTCATTCCGATCAATTCCTCTTTGGGGTACCCCCATATTCGACACATTGAATCGTTGAAAAAAGTTAGGTTCCCCGCAAGGTCTACTTCGTAGTAACCATCTTCGATGCTCTCAAGGATGGTCCGATATTTTTCCTCGCTCTGGCGCAATGCCTCCTCCGCCTTTTTGCGGTCGGTAATGTCTAACATTGTCCCTATGACCGCAGGTCTTCCCTGATACATCGTACGGGAACCGAAGACTTCAACGGTTCTTATTTCCTGGCTCTTCGTAACAGTTCTAAATTCATAATGGACGGACTCTTCTCCATTTCTGATCCTTTTGCCGATGTTTCCCTCCACGATTGACAAATCTTCGGGTAAAGCCGTGTGTTTGGGTCCCATTTTGTCGACCATTTCCTCAACCTTGTAACCGGATATATCCGAAATCCGTGAATTGACATATTTGAATAGGCCATCCTGTACTAAGTAGACACCAACGATTGAATTCTCGACCAAACTTCTGAACTTATTCTCAGATTCGCGCAATGCTTCTTCCATCTGCTTGCGCTCGGTAAGATCGTTGTAGATGGCCAGGATTCGGTTGGAGACAAAGGTTCCCATCTGCTCCACGTAGCGTGTTGAGCCATCTTTGCACTTGATGGTCATTTCCATGGGCCTAATCTCTCGCCCCTGCTTCCGTGCCTCGGTAAGCTTGGCAATGAGGGAAGGGACTGTTTCACGGTGGGCCGGGTCCGGATAGACCAGACGGCGCCACTCAGCGACGGTTGGAATATCTTCAACGGTGTAGCCGAAAAGCTGAACGAACTTTCGGTTGACATATTTGATGTTCCCATCCATGTCTGCCCAGGAAATGCCGACCGGTGAGGCATCCAACAGGGCTTGGAGTCTATTCTCGTTTTCGCGCAGGGCCTCTTCCATTTGCTTGCGCTCGGTGACGTCCCGAGAAATACCCCGAAATCCGGTCGGTTTCCCTTTTGAATCCCTTATAAGAGATGCCGACATTTCGTAAGTCCTTTTAGCCCCGTCTTTGCTGATCCATACCGCCTCTACTGCCTTAATCGGTTCCCCTGTTCTGTAGAGTCTCGTGTAGGCCTGATACAATTCTCCAGCGGTTGTTTCATCTTGATACTGCCGGCTCTTCTTCCCAATCAATTCCTCTTTTGTATATCCGAGATGCTCGTAGAACGCTTCATTAAGGAAGATCCAATTACCAGCAAGGTCAACCTCATAATAGACCTCCTGCATGTTCTCAAGAATGGTTCGATATTTCTCCTCACTCTGGCGCAGGGCCTCCTCCGCACGCTTCCGCTCCGT
This sequence comes from Thermodesulfobacteriota bacterium, assembly GCA_035319625.1. Classification (GTDB taxonomy): domain Bacteria; phylum Desulfobacterota; class BSN033; order BSN033; family UBA1163; genus UBA1163. The sequence goes on along the minus strand of DATHCH010000146.1, from coordinate 2,249 downwards.
GACGTCCTCACAAGTCATTAAATTTTCTCCTGTTTCCAATTGCACAGGAATAAAATTGATGATCTTTTCCGTTCCGTCTTTGCAGGTCATTGTAAAAATTCTCGGTCTTTTTTCTCCTGGGCTGGAACTGTCTAAATCATTAACCCAGGTTGAGATAACATGATCTCTATAGGGTGGGTCAGGGTATGCCCTTCTAAACCAGGTTCTTCCATCAGGAACATCATTTAAATCGTAACCGAATAATTCTCTAAACTTAGGGTTCATGTATCTGAAGGTGCCATCTTTATCAATCATCACCATCCCAAACGGAGCATTCTCTGACAGAGTTTGAAATCTTTGTTTCTCGGTCTGTAGCTCATTCACAATTTGCTTGAGTTCGGTGATGTCACGGATGACACTCACTACTCTATTGATACCATCAGGACCTTCGATAGGAATATACGACACCAACAAATCCCTCTCGCCCAACTCCGGATATGGGTATTTCATCTCATATTGGACAATTTCACCTTGAAAACTGGTATCTAAGCTCTTCTTAATAACCCCTTCAAAAACATCTTTACCCAATAATTCAGGAACTGACCGCCCTACAACCTGCTCTCTATCCATGTCTCGATATTTGAGGAAAGCATTGTTTGCAAGTAGGTAGTTATAATTCCGATCGACAACAGCGATCATATCTTTTGACGCTTCAATAGCTTTTTGGTATTCTCGAAGCACTTCCTCCAGTTGTCTTCGTTCGATAATTTCTCGTCCAAATTGTTCATTAGCCATTCTCAGTTCAGTTGTTCGTTCTTCTACCAGCTCTTCAAGACGCTCACGGTATTTCTTCAATTCATCGTCCGCATGTTTGCTTTTGGTGATATCCCAGAAAATGCCTAATATACCAACGACTCTGCCCTTCTCATCCTTGATCGGCGTCTTGACTGTATGGACAATTATTTCCTTCCCATCCTGGATATATCTCTCTTCGATGTCTTCTGTTTTTCTGGATTCCATAATTCTTTTATCGTCTGCCCGGTATTTTTCAGCCAATTCCTTGGGATAAAAATCATAATCCGTCTTTCCCACGATTTCAGCGGGACCCATTTTTAGATCCCGAGAGTAATTCTCATTGCAGGATAAATAGACTGAATTTTTATCTTTAAGAAATATTTTTTGCGGCAAGTTTTCAACTAATGTTCTATAGTAATTCTTACTCTCCCACAATGTTTCCCTTGCCTGTTTTCTCTTATCTTTCAATTGGTCCTGTTCGATAATTCGGTGGCGCAGTTCTTTTAATTCAGCTATAGGCTTCTTTTTTGTCCTATTTTGATCCTTCATCTTGTTATTCTTTCTAAGCTGTGGGGGTTGAGTTTTTCTCTAAAACCTCACGGACTTTTCTTGCTAGTGTATTCACCGTGAAAAGCTTCTGAAGGTAGTTTATTCCCTTTTCAAGCACACCATGGTGGACAATTGCATTGTCCGTGTAGCCGCACATATAAAGGACCTTGAAGTCCTGGCGCATCGGCCAACAAGGCTCCCTTAATTGCCCTGATTCCCGAATGGTGTGGTCGAAACATTTTCTATGACTTCCCTTTCCAGTCCATGAGGTCACAATTCGATCTCCCCTCTCAAGAATCGATATAGCTCCGATTGGAGGACCCTCCAACCCTTGCCCGCTTTGATCGCCTTGATTCTCCCAAGACGAATATATTTGAGGAAGGTGGGTTTGGAGATCTTCAGATATTCAATCGCCTCATCAGTAGTCAAGACCAGATCTTTTTCCATCAAAGACATTGAATTACCTCCATTTATTTTGATTTTCATGTATTTGGAGCAAGATATGTGCCGACAAGAAAAGGAAAGTGTTCTATCCTATAACTACCCGATTTTTATGCCTTGTATAAGCTTTTTTGAGAAGATTCAGTTCCGGAAGTAACTCGCTAAAAATGACAAATTGTCAGCATTCGAAAAATTATTGCTAACCCTTTGAATGGATTTACCCGGTTCAAGCACAGGAAGACGTGAAGGTGAGAATGGTTAATTTAGACGAAATTGCTCTACAGGGTATCGAGGTCATAGCGTAAATTGAACAAGACCTTATTGGGAGAGAGAAAAAAGGTTCCGTTACATCTTATATTTTCCGAAGTCCTCTGGCTTCATATTCTCAATAATGTTCTTCAGTTCATCGCCTCCCTCTTCCAGAAGGTTGGAAGCAAGGATCCCCATCTGTTTTGTCGCCTCAATGACCGACTCCGCTACAAAAA
>DATHCH010000145.1:0-5290 GCA_035319625.1 Thermodesulfobacteriota bacterium | reverse complement strand
TAAAGATGGGAGAAGTTCCGGTCGGGATGAGTGAGAGATATGCCGGGGAGTCTTCGATCACGAAGATCAGGTCTATCTACTATATGGTGAAGGTTCTATTAGCGATTTTTGTAGATTGTTTTAAGAAGCCGCCCCTTTTGGGATAGGAGGGAAAATGATGTTAATCAAGATTCAAATCATTGTTGGTGTGCTCAGTATGATTCTACTCCTGATTACTTTTGAGCTGATCAGAAAGAAGAGACTTCGGGAAGAATATGCCATCCTCTGGCTTTTTACAGGAATAGCGGTCTTGGTGTTTAGTCTATGGCCTGAGTTTCTCCTCTCGCAGTTTTTTGTTAGAATTACCGGTATATTTTACCTGTCTGCAGTCGTTTTGATCGCCTTTTTCTTTCTTCTTATCATTGTCTTCCATTTCTCCGTTGTGATTTCCAAGTTGACAGGTCAAAATAAAGATCTGGCCCAACGGTATTCTCTTTTGGAAATGGAATTCAAAGAATTGAGGAGGTGTTGCCTCCCTTCCGACGGGACTCCCTTATAATTCTTTGAGACCATTCAAACAGTGGAAATTGGGGTAAGGAATCATGCTGTTTAACTCCATGCGATTTCTATTTTTTTTCGCTATCGTGATGGGAATGTATTTCGGGATCCCTTACCGTTTCCGATGGATATTACTTCTTGGTGCAAGCTACTATTTCTATATTTCGTGGAAGCCAGCCTATGTCATTTTAATCATCATCACAACTTTAGTTACCTATTATGCCGGCATTCGTATGGGCAAAATTGCGACAAAATCAAAGAGAAAAACCGTACTCATCCTCAGTCTCTTTTTCAACCTCGGGTTTTTGTTTGTATTTAAGTATTACAATTTTTTCAATAACTCCTTGAGAGTCCTCTTTCAACATTACAACCTGTTTTATGGAAGTCCAGCGCTCAAAGTTCTTCTACCTATTGGTATTTCATTCTACATATTTAAAAACTTGAGTTATGCCATTGATGTTTATCGGGGGGACCAGTCTCCCGAAAAGCATTTGGGGTACTATGCAGTTTATGTGGCTTTCTTCCCTCAATTGTTGGCCGGGCCCATTGAAAGGGCGAAAAGATTTTTACCCCAGATGTTCGAAAAATTTGATTTTGACTATTGGAGAGTAACGGATGGATTGAAATTGATGCTCTGGGGACTTTTTCAAAAAATGGTGATCGCGGACAATTTAGCCCCCTTGGTGGATTCTGTTTATAACGATCCGACTCATCATTCCGGGGTCGGCCTCCTCCTGGGCACCTTATTCTTCGCCTTCCAGATTTATTGCGATTTTGCAGGCTATTCCGATATCGCCATCGGAGCGGCCAAGGTCATGGGATTCACTACCATGGACAATTTTAATCGCCCCTATTTTTCGAAATCCATTCCAGAATTCTGGAGAAGGTGGCACATTTCTCTCTCCACATGGTTTCGAGATTATCTCTATATTCCAATGGGAGGGAATCGAGTTTCCATCCCAAGATGGTATTTTAATTTATTTATAGTCTTGTTGATCTGCGGGTTATGGCATGGAGCCAATTGGACATTTGTGGTTTGGGGAGGGTTACACGGACTGTATCTCGTTATTTCTGTTTTCACACGAAATATAAGAGAAAAGATTGATAAGGCGATGGGTCTGGATCGAATTCCGAGACTTTATAGTTATTTCAAGGTAACGGTCACGTTCTCGTTGGTATGTTTTGCGTGGATATTCTTCAGGGCAAATAACATTCCGGATGCGATTTATATCATCTCGCATTTATTCACGGGATGGGAGGAAATCACTGTCCGGGCACTTAAGGCAGCTCCGTTCTCTGGCCCGCTGAAATTTCATTTGGCGGCCGGGGTTGTTTCGGTTGGAATCTTGTTGCTCATCCATCTCTTGCAAGGAGACAATCATTTCGACCAGTGGCTGTCTAAGAAGCGGATAATTCTGAGGTGGACCGCCTATTATTCAATGGTTTTGGCCATCCTATTGTTTGGCAATTTTGGAATCAAAGAATTTATCTATTTTCAATTTTAACTCGTCACTTACCCCTTACGCCCTCCCTCTCTCCGTTGGGGAGAGGGCAAGGGTGAGAGGAAAATTTCAAGTATGTCTGGCTGGGATTTATGAAAAGATTTTTTTTGAGATTTCCCCTTTTCTTGTCTCCCTTCCTTATTGTGGTGGGAATTGAACTGTTCGTCCTGCCGATTGATTTTTTCACTTTTCGGGTATGGGAGGCCTTGCTCATCAGAAAAATTCACTCAATTTTGCCCGGGCATTTTTACCCCTGTATGGAAGTAACAAAATTGGAAATCAGTGGGGATTTGGCGCGTCATACTCCTTTTGCTATTCCCAAGAGGGTGAAATGGATAACGGATCGCTATGGCTTCCGGAAGAAAGATGATGAAGGGATGAGGCCACAGGTAGTCATTATCGGCGATTCGAATATTGCCGGCAGCGGACTAACACAAGAACAGATGCTCTCTGAAGTCTTAGAGGAACAATTGAAAATTCCTGTATACCCTTACGCCCCGGCGGGATCGATCAATGCCTTCTTAAAGGATTTGCGATTTAAGAAAGATCCTCCTCAGGTGGTCATTGTTTCTTACATTGAAAGAGATATCCTCAATATACCCTTTCCCAAGCTATCCCAAAGGAGGGAGCGATTTCGTTCTTTTTATGAATGGAGAGATAAGTTAACGCAAATCAGATGGGTTCAATCCGTAGGGGTGATGCTCGACCGCCTTTTCAAAATGAATATGCTGAACTATGTGAGGGCAAGAGTGGGAAACGGGACACCGGAAGATTATTATCATTTCCCTTCGAAATTTGGCCCCATGCTCTTCGTCCAAGGGGACGCAGCCAATAAAGAGGTACCCTATGAGCGTTTCCAAAAAGCAGTCGAAACCATCGAAGCCTGTGACCAGATTCTGAGAGAAAGGAATATTCGCTTTATCTTTGTTCCAATCCCCAACAAAGAAAATATTTACCACGATTTCTTGCCAGACCCACAAAGGCCCGTATTTTTAGAACAGCTGATACAGGAGCTGAAGAAAAGAAAGGTTGAAAGCGTTGATACGCAAAAAGCGTTTGAAGAAGAATACCGAAAAAATTCAGCCCTCCTCTTTTTCCTCGATGATAGCCATTGGAATCCGAGGGGCGTTCGATTGGCAGCAGATCGAACGGTCAAATTGATGGAGGGGAAGGGCACCGAATAATAGTGATCTCAGTCAACTGTCTTCCAGTTTTTTCTACTGCAATACGCTATAGAGCGATATAATTTCTTGATAAATCGAGGCCATTTTGTTAAATAGAACCAACGGGAGATCAGCATGGCAAATGTCTTGGTGACTGGAGGGGCGGGGTTTATCGGGTCGAATCTGGCGGAGGAGTTACTCAAAAGGGGAAACTTTGTTCGGGTCCTCGACGATTTTTCAACCGGCAAAAGAGAAAACCTGATCTTTGATAAAGAATATCCTTCTCTGGAGGTTATCGAAGGAGACATCCGTGACCTCCATACCTGCCAAAAGGCGGTGCAGGGGGTGGAATATGTATTCCATCAGGGTGCTCTTCCCTCGGTTCAACGTTCTGTGGAAGACCCGGAGACATCAAATGCGGTTAATGCCGGAGGGACTTTAAATATTCTTCTTGCCGCCAGGGGAAAAGGAGTGAAAAGAGTCATCTATGCCTCCTCTTCTTCCGTCTACGGCGATACTCCTACGTTGCCCAAACATGAGGAGATGCCCTCGAATCCTCTCTCGCCCTACGCCTTACAAAAATACGTCGGAGAACATTATTGCCGGCTCTTTTACCAGCTCTATGGCCTCGAAACCATCTCCCTGAGGTATTTCAATATCTTTGGGCCAAAACAGGACCCGAATTCCCTTTACTCTGCTGTCATCCCGAAGTTTATCGACGCCCTGGTTCAGGATCGTCCTCCGATCATCTTTGGGGATGGAGAGCAGTCCCGGGATTTTACTTATATTGAGAATGTGGTTCAGGCCAACCTTCTCGCCATGTCCGCAGAACACCTCCACGGAGAGGCCATTAACATCGCCTGTGGAAAACGAATCTCGCTGAATCAATTGTTGAATGTTTTGAAAGAGATTCTTGGGTCGAAGGTATCTCCTCTCTACCAAGAGCCCCGGAAAGGAGATGTGAAGCATTCTTTGGCCGACATCCGCAAGGCGAAAGAAGTTGTGGGTTATGAACCAAAGGTCGGGGTCGAGATCGGGTTGAGAAAGACAGTTGATTTTTTTTCAAAGGCTAGAAAACTCTTAAAGGATAGATAAAATGATCAGGATAAAAGAGCGTAAAAAGTTGGAATCCATATTAAAGCGTTTCCCGAGGGTCAAACTTTTAGTCGTGGGTGACATCATGATGGATCAATCCATTTTGGGGAAAGTCTCTCGCATCTCTCCGGAGGCTCCGGTTCCGGTGATCATTGCGGAGGTGGAGAATTTTAATCTTGGCGGGGCCGCCAATGTTGCCCATAATATTCGTTCCCTTGGAGGAGTCGTATCGCTTTGCGGCATCGTGGGTGATGATGAAAATGGGAAAAAGATGTACAGAAGGATTGCTAAGAGGGGGATTCAAACCCAAGGGATTTTTACTGAACAAGGGAGGCAAACAACGGTGAAGACCAGGATCATCGCCCATCACCCTCATTACCAACAATTGGTCCGGATTGATCGGGAGACGACCGATCACCCCAAGGCCTCTACTTTCAGGAATCTTTCGAAGTTCTTGACGGAAAAGATGGAAGATTTTGACGGGGTCGTTTTTTCTGATTATGGGAAAGGTTTACTGACGAGAAAGCTGATCCAAACCATTATCAGCAGAGCCAGGCAGTCGAGGAAATTGATCATGGTTGACCCCAAAGTAAAAAATTTCTTCTTTTTCAAAGGGGCCACCGTGATTACGCCGAATACCAATGAAGCGAGTGAAGCATCAAGGATCCCTGTCACCGATCGGGTCTCAGTGGAGAAAATTGGCAGGAGCCTGTTGAAGAAGCTGAAGTGCAATGCCTTAGTGATCACCCAGGGAGAAAAGGGAATGACCATTTTTGAGCCTCATCAAAAACCCTATCCTGTCCCCACGGTAGCGAAGGAGGTTTATGATGTAACCGGTGCGGGAGATACGGTGATTGGAACGATGGCGCTTGCTTTAGGGACAGGGCCTCACGTAAGCGTTAAGGATGCTGCGAGTTTAGCGAACTATGCGGCGGGGATTGTCGTGGGAAAGGTTGGAACCGCAATCGTCAGCAGCGAAGAATTACTCAAGGT
>DATHCH010000144.1:0-6451 GCA_035319625.1 Thermodesulfobacteriota bacterium | reverse complement strand
CGAAATCTGTTCTAATGTAAACCCTTTCACAAATATCCCCATCTTTGGGCAGGTCGCCATGCAAGTTCCACAACCCTTGCATAGAACTTCATTCACTTCAACGGTCTTCTTAATGGCATCTCCTTTCATATATTCGATGAGCGTGATCCCCTTATAGGGGCAAGGGTCTACGCAGAATGCGCAACCATCGCAATTCTCGTCCATCACCTTGGAAATCGTTCCTTCCAGCTCAATCGAATCCTTTGAAAGCACCGTAGCCGCCCTTGCCGATGCGGCCTGGGATTGAACGATACTTTCTTCCACCCCTTTTGGGAAATGGGCCATGCCGGTCAAGAAGACTCCGTCCGTGGCAAAATCGATCGGCCGCAATTTCATATGAGCTTCGAGGAAGAAATTGTCTTTGTTTAGCGGAACTTTTAGGTATTGACCGATAGTTTTGTTGTCCTCGTTTGCAACAACGCCTGCGGACAGCACCACCCAGTCGGCGGATATTTCAATAGGGATTCCTAAGGTTTGGTCATAGACTCTCACCTTTAACCCGGTCCCATTTTTTGAAACCTCCGGTTTTATATCCTTTTCATATCTTACGAATGCGACGCCTTTTTGTCTCGCCTGGGTGTAGTAGCTTTCTTTAAAGCCATAGGTTCGAACATCCCTGTAAAGGACATAGATATGGGTCGCGGGAGAGACTTCTTTTATTTTCAAAGCGTTCTTTACTGCTTCATTACAACATAGCCTTGAACAATACGGCCTTTCCTCATCGCGTGATCCAACGCATTGAATCATGACGACGCTCTTTGGACCCTTGCCGGCCCCTCCACCAAATCCTCCATTAAGGGCCAGCTTTTGCTCCAACTCCAGTTGGGTAATCACTCTCTCATTCGTTCCATAGAGGTATTCCGTAGGTTTGTACTCTTTTGCGCCAGTGGCCACAACTACGGCCCCATGCTCAATCTCTTTCGATGCACCGTTCATCGAGATAGTCGTCTTAAAGTTTCCGATGAAGCCATCCACTTTTTCGATCTTAGCCTGGGCGAAGAGCTCAATGTTACTGTTCCCCTTCACTCTGGCCACCAATGATTTAAGTTCGTTATCCGTCTTTGATCCATCAAGCAGGTAATGGATCTGCCTGAGGTATCCCCCCAGTTCTTTTTCTTTTTCCACCAGATAGACTTTAAAACCCTGGTCCGCCAGTTCCAGTGCGGAGGTCATTCCGGAAAGCCCGGCTCCAATGACCAGAGCGGATTTGTTGACAGAAACCTTCATCATTTTAAGCGGTTCGAGCAGTCTTGCTTTGGCGACGGCCATCCTGACGAGGTCCTTTGCCTTTTTGGTCCCCTTTTCGCGTTCATTCATATGAACCCAGGAACATTGGTCCCTAATGTTTGCCATCTCAAAAAGGTAAGGGTTCAGGCCAGCCTTTCGAACCGTATTTCTGAAGAGAGGTTCGTGAGTTCTGGGGGTGCATGCGGATACCACCACTCGGTTTAAGTTATGCTCCTTTATTTTTTCCGTAATCTTACTCTGTGTATCGTTTGAACAGGTGTAGAGATTATCCTCTACGTAGACCACGTTGGGGAGCGTTCTGGCATATGCCGCTATGTCCGGAACATTTAGGAACCCGCCGATATTGGATCCGCAATTGCAAACGAATACTCCCACGCGAGGTTCCTGGCCCAGGACATCTCTTTCCGGAGGGAAATCCTCTTTGACGATCAGGCTGCCCCTCGCCTCCTTCAGGAGAGACAGCACCTTTGAGGCTGCGCCCGATGCCTCCATCACTGTCTCGGGAATATCCTTGGGCTCAGTGAATGATCCGGCCAAATAGATCCCCTTCCGTTTGGATTCCACCGGTTGAAATGTCGATGTCTTGCAGAAACGATATTCGTTGAGGTCGATGCCGAAGGTTTTAGCAATCCGATCCGCCTCCTTGGGAGGTTGCATGCCGACGGACAGAACGACCATGTCGTATTCACGGGAGGCTTTTCGGTCATCTCCAATCAAGTATTGAATGGTGAGGTTTCGGGTTTTAGGATCCTCTTCGATGGAGGCTGGCCTAGACCGGATGTAATTCACCCCCAACTGTTTCGCCCTTTCGTAATATTCATCAAATCCCTTACTGAAAGTGCGCATGTCCATAAAGAAGATGTCAATATCCAGATCATTCACATGTTCTTTAGCGATGATCGACTCCTTTGTAGCGAACATACAACAGATGGAGGAACAATAATCCCTCTCATGATCTCGGGATCCGACGCACTGCACGAAAGCGATCCGCCTGGGTGTCTTATGGTCTGAAGGCCTGACGACATGTCCCGAAAAAGGTCCTGACGCGGACAATATCCTTTCAAATTCGAGTGCGCCGATCACATTCGGGAAACGGCCATAACCATATTCCGGCTTGCCCGTTGCGTCAAAGACTTCATATCCGGGCGACAGGATGATGGAACCGACATTGATCTCGACCTTTTCTTCTTTCTGGGTATAGACGATGGCCTTAGCTTCGCAACGCTTCATACATTCTTCACATTCGATACAGCCCTCGATCTGCCCTGCCATGCATCGCAAAGCTTCCTTCATCGCCTGCTCTTGAGTGAAACCCAAGGCCACTTCCTTGAAATTTTTCACTCGCTCTTCGACAGGGATCTCATTCATATGGGCACGATTTTGGATTGGGAAACGCTCTTTCGAGGCGGCGACTTCTTTCTCATCGAGTCTTTGGGACTTCTTTTCTTCCTTTTTGACCTCGATCGATTCACCTTTCAGATAGCGGTCGATGGAAACGGCCGCCTTCTTTCCTGCCGCAATGGCATCAACGACAAAGGCGGCTCCTGTGACGACGTCACCACCGGCAAAGATCCCTGCTACACTTGTTGCCCCTGTATTTGGGTCGATGGGGATCGTTCCATTCTTTGCGGTATTGACTTTCACTTCTTTTAGATAATCAACCTGGGTTACTTGTCCCAGAGCTGCGATCACGGTTTCCACGGGAACCTTGAACTCAGAACCGGCAACCGGAATGGGACGTCTCCGGCCACTGGCATCCGGTTCTCCAAGTTGCATCCGGATACATTCCATTTCGGAAAGCGTCCCGTTCTTGGAGAAGAATTTCTGAGGAAGGGTGAGATAATCGATCTTAATCCCTTCCTTCAACATGGCCTCAATCTCTTCATTCGCAGCCGGCATCTCGGCCCGGGTACGGCGGTAAACCACCCGCACCTCCTCAGCGCCAAGGCGTTTTGCTGTTCGGGCACAATCGATGGCCGTGTTGCCACCCCCGACCACGGCGACCTTCTTTCCGATCGAAACGCCTTTCCCAAGATTGACGGCCTGGAGAAATTTGATTCCATCCGTCACCCCTGGACGATCCGCTCCCTCTCCTTCGATCTTCATTCCACCTGGCGCGCCCGCGCCGATGAAAATCGCCTGATAATCCCTTTGGAGGTTGGCCAGGAGGACGTCTTTCCCGACCTCGGCCCCTGTTTTAATCTCGACTCCGAGTCTCTTGATGTAATTGACCTCTTTCCCCAGAATCTCTTTGGGAAGGCGGTATTCAGGGATGCCATAACGCAACATGCCGCCGGGTTCCGGTTGTGCTTCGAAAATGGTAACGTCGTGCCCCTTTAAGGCAAGGTCATTGGCTGCTGCCAAGCCGGCCGGGCCTGCGCCGATGATAGCAACCTTTTTGCCTGTTTTTGTAATCTGAGGCACGGGGAGTTCATCGATATTCACCTGGTCGGCGACGAACATTTTCAATTCGCGAATGGCGATCGGTTCATCGAGTTGTCCGCGATTACAATTTGCTTCGCACGGAGCGTAACACACCCTGCCGCAGACGGAAGGAAGAGGGTTCACGGCACGGTTTAATTCATACGCTTCCTTGAACTTCCCCTCTGCGATAAGTTTAATATACCCAAGGGTATTCGTATTAATGGGGCAGGCATACATGCAGGCCGCCTTGCAGGGCCTTTCCTCACGCTTGTCAATGGTTGCTTTGTTGGGGATCGCTTGGGGAAAGAGAGTATAAACGGCCTTTCGTTCCGACAGCCCCACTTCGAAATCATTTCTCATGAAGACCGGGCAACCCACAAAACAGAGGCCGCATCCGGTACACTTGGTGATATCGACATAACGAGGTTTTTTCCGGATGGTTACCTGAAAGTTTCCCGGGTCTCCTTTCACACTTTCGATTTCACTTAGAGTAATTAATTCGATGTCTTTATGCCGGCCGACCTCGACCAGTCTGGGCGCAATCGTTCACATCGCACAATCGTTCGTGGGGAACGTCTTGTCCAGTTGCGCCATGACGCCCCCGATCGAGGGCTTGCTATCGGCGAGATAAACCTTGATACCGGAGGCTGCCAGATCGAGTGCAGCCTGCATCCCACCGATCCCGGCGCCGACGATCAGTGCGGCACCAACTTTTTTTCCATCTGTTTTAAGCGGTTGCATGCTGAGAAACCTCCTTGGAGGCCCATTGGGGTTGCAGGGGCCTCGTTTTTTGTGGTTGTAAAGAGATAGCCATTGCCAACGGACGGTAGATCATATGGGTCCATTTGCCGAAAGGCATTTCAATAACCAACATCGGAACAGCAATCAGGATATGGATTGCATAAGTATAGCAGGTGGCCAGTTCGAACCCTGACAACCGGAGGATATGGAGTATGATTCCACTGAGCGCCGTACCAAAAAGCAGCAGGGGGAAGGTCCAGTCTGAAACCTCAGAGGACTTATACACCTCCTTTTCTTTCTTAATGCGGCCGATCAAAATATCCCCAGCACCATAGAGCAGGAAGAAGGTGGCCAGGTACCCCAGCCATCTCTGAGGATGGAAGAAAGGGTGCACCTGAGTGGTCTGAAACCACCCCAAAGCGAAAACCTTAATCACTAACATGATCAGACATCCTAACCCAATGAAAAGATGCGAGATCCATCGGCTCTTTCCGGTAGGACACTCTGCCATTCTCTTGTAGGTAAAGAAGTTGACCAGAAAGGTGGTGGCCTGAGAAAGGGGACCACCGTTAGATTGCCTTCCAGAGGCGGTCAACCCATACATACGGAAAGCATTGGTTACGAGGATGAAGAAGGGTAGCAGGATGACCACGAGTGTGAAATAGGTTATCGTTGGGAACATATGGTCAAGACCCAAAGAGGTCGTAGTAAGATCGGTAAACGACATCTTCTTGATAGAAAGGTGATAGAAGACGATCAGGAATAGAACGATAACCCCCACAATTGCAAGAGAACCGATATACCATTTCTTGGATGAGTTGACCTTGGAGGCAATTCCTGTCCAATCGTAGACTGACGTCAGATAACGTCGCAACGTCATCATGGACTCCTGAGGTTTCGTCTCCCGGGGACAGGTAGTAGAACAGTCGCCACAATCATGACATACCCAGGGGTCCAGACTTTCGTGCAGGGGTTGTTTCAGACCCAAGACCACATGACGCATTGATTTCCTCGGGAATGTAGCCTGGTCGTTTGACAGCTCACAGCTCAGGGTGCAACTGCCGCAATTGAAACATCCCGTTATGTCAAATTTTCCATATTTTCGGACTTCAGCCAGCAAATCTAAATCAGATTGGTAATAATTCATGACTATGACTCCTTTCTGATTTCCCTCTCCAACAAAGTATCTTTTTTCATTTTGACCGGGCGGGCATCGCAAGATTTTAATACCTCTTCAGCAGCAATGGCCACACTTTCCATTAATACGTTCGATAATCCTGGACTCACAGCCTCGGGCATTCGTTCTACCTGGGCGGCGATGATGATGACGTCAACGTTGCAGAACTCTTTCAGTTCTTTGAGCAGATTTGATGTGGGCATCTCATGCAGGGTGAAATCATCTATCTTGTTTAGCGGAAACTCATCAATATTAAGGTTGAACACTTCTCCGGGTTTTCTTTTGGTGTCAACGGCATCAATAACGATGATCTTTTTAGGTTTTTGTGGAGACAGGATGAGGTCGAAGAGAATTCCCCTGACACTTGTTCCCGCATTGATGACAGAGACATTTTGCGGCAACTGGATGCAATTTTGAATATACTCCGCTACATAAGGCCCGAAGCCGTCATCACCGAAAAGAATATTGCCACATCCCAGGACGACAACGTCCCTATACATAGCATCTGAGTTCGTACAGGGTTCGATTTTAGAATTTCCCCCTACCATTTATTTGCACCCAAATGCATTTTAATCCCGCGCTTACTCACCAAAGGGGGCGACGATAACGGAAAGACTGAAGAAGAGAGGGTGTTGTTCCAACCTTCACAAAAAAAGTCTAAAAAAAACTTTTTCTACTGACCTTGGACAATTATTTCCTTAACAACTCTTCGTGTGTAGAGATATGTTTTTCCGCTCTCTTCATATGTTTCAACTTCAAAGCCGTTATTCTTGTACTCTTGAATTTTTTCTAAAGCTTTTTCTTTACTTGGATAGTCAATGC
>DATHCH010000143.1:0-2543 GCA_035319625.1 Thermodesulfobacteriota bacterium | reverse complement strand
ACTCCCAATTCTCCCAAACCACTCAACAGCTCGCCGATCGGCCTTTTTCTCATTCGCTCGCTTCCGTCCAGCAGAGTAATTCCCGTCTTAAAGGCAGCCAGGGCTGTGAGAAATCGCATGGAGGTCCCTGAGTTGCCCACGTCGATTTTCTCATCTGTCGCTTTAAACATTCCCCCTTTTCCAAGAAGTCGAATACCATCGTTTCCCCAATGGACCTCCACTCCAAATTTTTTTAGCCCCTCAACCGTGCGTTCGGTATCCTCGCATCGAAGGGCATTGACTAGAAAAGATTCCCCATCGGCTAACGAAGAAACGATAAGGGCCCGATGGGTATAGCTCTTTGATCCGGGGACGGCGACCACTCCATTGCAATGGTTGATGGGTCTTATTTCTATCATCCCTTCCCCTTCTTAAGTCCGACAAAACGGGGCTTTGCAAGTTTTCCCTCCAAAGTCCGGAGAAGAGCTTTCTTCATCTGGCCGATTTCCAGACTTCTCCCCGTCCAAATCTCAAACTGGGCCGCCGCCTGACGCATGAGCATCTCCAAACCGTTAACCGTGACGCACCCTCTCTGCTTAGCCTCTTGGAGGAGTTTTGTCCGCGAAGGCTGGTAGACAATGTCCATGACCATCATCCTTTTTTTCAACAAACCTTTCGGAATGGGAGTCTCTCCTTCGCGTGGATACATTCCGAGAGAGGTGGCATTAATGATCACGTCGGCTTCAAGCTCTCCTGCTTTCATCTTGGCGAGAGAGGACAAGGGCAGATACTCACATCCTAATTCCTTGCTCAGCCTTTCTCCCTTCTTCGAGCGATTGACGACGATCAAATGACAGTCTTTTTCCTTTAAGCCAAAACCTATGGCCCGGGCAGCCCCTCCTGCACCAACAAGGACGATCGTCTTTCCTCTCAAGTTCATCTTTTCTTCCAGCGCCTTAAGAGCCGCATCGCAGTCCGTGTTATAGCCGGTCAGCTTTCCCCCTTGATTAACAATCGTGTTCACAGCTCCGATCTTTCTCGCTAACGCTTCAACCTTATCAAGAAGAGGAACAACCTCGGTTTTAAACGGGATCGTCACGCTCACCCCTCTCACCCCAAGTCCCCTGATCCCCCTCAGAGCTTCTTCGAGATCCTTCACTTCAAATGCCAAATAGACCGCGTTCCAACCGAGTTGTCTAAAAGCTCGGTTGTGAATTGCGGGACTCAAGCTGTGATGAACCGGATTTCCGATAACTCCGTAAAGCTCGGTCTGAGCATCGATCATCTCATCTTCTCCCGTAACAAGTTACCACCCTATAGGACCGGCCAGCAACATCCTGCCAAAGACGGGACTGAGAAAGTTTCAGAAATGCGTTAGAGTTTCAGCTTTTCCCAAATCTCTTTCATCTCGTCAACCGTCATCTGTCCCGGGGCAGAAGCTTTGCCCCTCCTGAGCGAAGCGTATGTCCAGGCCGCTCCTAAAAAAGGAGAAAAGATGCGGCTGATCCTCCCCTTCTCACCCATACAGAAGGCAACGATCTTCTGCCTTCTCCTCTTGGCAAAGGGAACGAGCGACAGGATGCTCAGATTATCTTCCCAGGACCTGGCAAGGGTGACAATCTTGATCACATCCGCTCCCAATCGAATCATTTGGTCAAAGAGCCTTTGTAGTTCCCTAAGCGAAGGTGTCCTATGAAAATCATGGAAGGACAAGATCACTTGTGTTTCCCCTTTATTCTTTATCAAACTCCGAAGAAAGCACCTCTCCGTTGCCAATTCGACATCGATGTAATCGACTTCCAGATCAATGGCTTCCTGGAAAACGGCCAACCTCTTTCTCTCTTCCCCTTTGTATTGACCTCCTTCCTCTCCTCTTCGATTGGTGACGATAAAAGGTTTGTGCCGACTCTCAAGCAAAGGTGCCAGGCTCGCTGTCTTGAGATAGTCAACCCGGATCTCAACAAGGTCTGCCAATTGGCTGGCTTTCTTGATAGCGAATAGGGCTTTTTCTACGGTTGTTTGGACGATAGGGATACAAAGTTTCCCCACATTTCCCACCTTTCTGAGATGGTCTCATCCAATTAAGTCCGATCTTCTTACCCGACAGAAAACATAACACAGGCTTAGGGATTGAACAAGAACTTCCAAGTAATAGCCACCTTTCTGAAGGGTGATCCCTGGCCAGACTCCCGACGCGAAATAATGTGTCAGTGGGACTGAATGTTGCTAATGCAGCCTGTTGAAAGGACGGTTCTAGGTCTTGTCCTACGATGCCGCGTTTCCTGCACAAATCATTTCCCCTGGGACAAAAAATGTCCTCTCTTACATTCTCCACAAGATTCTTCCATTTCAGTTAATCCCTTAGAATTCCCATAGTTCTGCCATCAATCACCTTTTGGCATTGAATTTGCGTTAACTTATAGTAGCAACTTTTTTGTCGAGACCGTTTATTGGGTAGGATAGAATGAGCAGTTCTTCTGACTTCAAAGAGAAGCGGAAATATCCACGCGTTTTAATCAATATGCCCCTTAATTTCAAGATGACCGAAGATTCGAGTCAAAGCA
>DATHCH010000142.1:0-3384 GCA_035319625.1 Thermodesulfobacteriota bacterium | reverse complement strand
GGAGGAACTCCGGGGGGCTTTAACCCACTTAAGGGAAATATCTCCTTCAGAAGTAGAGAGGGTAGTTAGACGTTTCATGGGCAGTAATGAATTTTTGAAACTGAAATGTTTGCTTCTTATGATTCAATCTCAACAGGATCTCAACAAGGAAATAGTAGCTTCAACAGAAAATATTTTACAGGTGATGGGGGCGGGAGAAGTGAAAACACTTTCAATATGAAAACCGCTTCCTCGAAGAAGTGCTACGTAAAATCTTTAATTTGAGGATTTTATGCTTGAAATACTCCTAGGCGACCTTTCCCAAGTAGAACTTCTTGACATTCTCAAACCCTTATTCATGGGAAAGAAGACTGGAAAAATATGTTTCAAAGGCAAAGAGAACGGAGAAATGTATCTAGAAAGAGGTAATATTGTTCACGCGAAGACCCGTAATTCTTTCGGAGAATATGGATTTTTTACCATTATGGAATGGAGGATGGGCAGAATTACGTTTGAGCCAGATGAACCCCCTCCCGAAAGAACCATTTCTATTCCTTACGAGCAGTTACTGTCAAATTGGTCCTCGAAAAAAATGGAGTGGGAGAGAATCCGTGAGGTGATCCCTTCTAACAGCGCCATTTTCTGTTCTTTCCCTCTGAACGATGGAGAAAACAAAACCCTCAGTGGGGATCAATGGAATGTATTGGCTTTGTCAAATGGGGTGAGAAATGTATCAGAAATTGCGAGTGTTCTTGATTGGGATGAGTTTAGAGTTATCAAGACGATTTATCAACTCGTCCAAGCAAGGTTAATGAAAGAAGTGGGTGAACAAAAACCTGTTAAGAAAAATTCGATACGAGAGAATTTTTTCTCTGTGGCTGAGAATGAGTTAAGGAAGATTATGGGAGCAGTTTCTCCTTTTGTCATCGATCATAAACTTGCTGAATTCGGGGAAAAAAGAGAGTCTTTTCCACAGGATAAATTATTACCATTCGTCGAGGCACTGGGGGAAGAGATTCCTCATGACGAAAAGAGGAAAAAGTTTAAAAAAACCATAATGGAGTTTATCTCACTCAAGAAATAAAAAACAATCCTAAAGCCCTGTCCTCTGAGCAGGGCACTTTAAAAGGAGGGGCCTTATGGCAGTGAAAAAGAGAAGCGGGTTAGGTCTTTTACCAAAATTACTAATTGGGACTTTAATCCCTATTTTCGTGGCCTTTTTAATCATCGGGGTTATCGTATTCTTCAGTGTGGATTTGGGTAAATTTCGGATGACCAGTGTTAAAGACATTGGATCCGAAAGTCTGAAGGAATTAACCTCTGCCTCCTTAAATGAGTCCAAGTCCTCTCTGGGTCAAATGGGAGAGAAGATGATCAAGGAGAAGGCAATCGATGTAGCTGCGGAGATTGAGCTTTTTATTAAAACGCATCCCAAGCTTAAAAGGGAAGAATTACTAAGAGATCCATGGCTTAAATCGATTGCTCTCCAGAAAGTCGGAGAGACGGGTTACACAGCCGTCCACGATAACATGGGTATTAACTACTTCCATGTCAATCCCCAAATCGTAGGGTCAGACTTGCACGATCTTTCCACTAAACTCCCTGCCTTTTGGAAGATTCTGGAAGCCAGCCTGAAAGGGCCAGCCTATGGTTATTATGATTGGATAGATGCAGACGGTAGGATACGTTCCAAATATATGTATTTAGCCCATGTAAAAGATACAGACCTCATTGTCGCAGCAACCACTTATATCGATGAATTTTCTAAACCCACAAAAACCATTGAAGGGAGAATGAACCAGATCGGGAAAAGCTCTTTGGAAGGATATGAGGATAAAATCAAAATATTTTATGTAGTTATTCTGTGTGTTGTCCTTGTTTTGTTGATAAGGATCTATTTTTACGCCCGTTCCTTGATTCGCCCCATTCGTTACCTTTCAGAAGTTGCTGATAAAATTAGCATGGGTGAATGGGATACCCCCATCCAGATCAAGGAGAAAGGGGAGGTTGGTGCTCTAGCTGAATCTATTGAACGGATGCAAACAGGTGTGAAGGTTGCAATTGAGCAGTTGCAGAAGAGAACAGAAGGAAGATGAGATATTTTCTTCTAATCACGATTTCTTAAAACCCTTTTTATAAAAAGAAAAGGAAGAGGGGAAACCATGATATTTCTTAGAGGAGAGGTGGTACATAGAAATTTATCGACGGCCTATACGGATTCCCCTACCCTTTTATCAACCTTAAAGACAGGAGATTTTAGCGGGATCATCGAAATTGAATTCCCTGAAAATAATGGAGTCATTTTTGTTGACTCTGGGGAGAAGGAAAGGACTCATTGATGGTTCTGGAAGCAGAGCTCTTTTTGTCGAGTTTCCTCCTCCCGCCAAGAAATTACGATCTGACAACCAAATCAACTCCCGGATTCGTTCCGTTTGTTACGGGTTTAGGACGGAGCACCTTCTGATGGTATAAAAAAAATATGAGTATGGAACCTTCCAAATATACAATTCTTGTAGTGGATGATGAAGAGTTATTAAGAAACTTAATTGTTACTTTTCTATCCAAACTGGGACATTCATGCGTCACAGCAATTGATGGAGTTGATGCTCTGGATAAAATGAAGGGAAATAAAATCGATGCTGTAGTAACAGATATGAAGATGCCTCAAATGGATGGAATTACTCTTAC
This sequence comes from Thermodesulfobacteriota bacterium, assembly GCA_035319625.1. GTDB lineage: Bacteria > Desulfobacterota > BSN033 > BSN033 > UBA1163 > UBA1163. The sequence goes on along the minus strand of DATHCH010000142.1, from coordinate 717 downwards.
AAGTAAGATTTCAATACAATACCCTGAACTCCCGATCATGATAATGACAGCGTTTGAAGAAGAAGGCACTGCCGGATTAGCAGTTTGTGCTGGGGCTCGAGATTTTATAAGAAAGCCATTCTCTCTTAATGAATTTTCCGTTAGATTACATAAGATGATCAATGACTCGGAATCTCAAAGGCGAATGAAGAGGGAAAAGGACGTAGATAAGGGCATCCAAGAATTTACAAATGAGTTAGAGCTTCCGAAGCAAATGGAGAGGGAAAAGGGTGTAGATGATAGCATGCGAAAGCTTTTGGATGAGTTACAAGCAAGCTTAACGAAGATTTAGATCCCCTGAAAGCAACTAATCCTTTCACACAGGGGATTAGACATTTCAGCCATCCCAAAAGCGTTATTTGAAGGGAAGGAGTTAATCGTAACCCACTCTGTATTACTTCTCTTAATTATGCATATTTCTGCCAGTAATCGTTACCTTTGGGGATTATCCTAGACCGAATAGTAGTAAGTGTAATCAGCAATTCTAATTGATTGTTTATGAGAGGCTTTATGTTTATGACCTCCCGTGTTGCCTCCTGAAAATGCTTTCAAATCCCCCCTGCTTGCCGGCAGGCCCTGAACCTAATATGGTACAGGGCAGGCAGGCTACCCCTCCTCCTTCGTCCTGATCGGAGATTGAGAGGCCCTGGTTTTCATACGCCATCACGACCGCTCGCA
>DATHCH010000141.1:0-6957 GCA_035319625.1 Thermodesulfobacteriota bacterium | reverse complement strand
ATCATTGGCAATATGTGGTTTCTCCACCTCTTTGGAAGTACGGTGGAAGATCGCATGGGCCACGTGAGATTTCTTTTCTTTTATCTTCTTTCAGGACTCGCCGCCAACTTAATTTTTTTTATGGTTGATCCACATTCCACGATTCCTGAATTCGGGGCATCCGGGGCCATCGCGGGGGTCATGGGGGCCTATATCGTGATGTTCCCGAAGGCGCAAATTCTAACACTCGTCCCGATCCTATTTATCCCCTTTTTGGTACACCTGCCGGCTTTCCTCTATCTGGGTTTTTGGTTTCTTATTCAGGTTTTCTCCGGAACACTTTCCTTTGCCTCCCACGGTACAGGGGGCGGGGTGGCATGGTGGGCACATATCGGCGGGTTTGTCACCGGGATGGTGCTTCTCCCTTTTTTCAGAAATAGAAAACTTTCCTATCGTAAGCCTTTTCCGGATGAGACCTATCGTTACGTTCATCGTTAACCGGGGGGATTTTAAAAGGAGGACAAAATGAAATTTGACATCTCCACGATCTTCTGGCTGTTCTTCATCATTGCGGCACTTCAGCCTCTCGTAAAGAAGAGATTCCTTGTGGCGATGAGACAGAAGCTGATCGCCTCTTTTGAGAAGACGAGAGGTTCAAGGGTGATTGTTCTCATACACAGACAGGAGACCATGAGCCTCTTGGGTTTTCCCATATTACGATACATCGATATCGATGACTCCGAGGAAGTCATCCGGGCGATCCACCTGACAGACCCGGATATGCCTCTCGATCTCGTGCTCCACACTCCCGGCGGGCTGGTCCTTGCCGCTTACCAAATTGCTCATGCCATAAGAATGCATCAAGGGAAAATTACGGTCTACGTCCCCCACTATGCCATGTCCGGAGGGACATTGATTGCCCTGGCAGCGGATGAGATCGTCATGGAGGAGCATGCTGTCCTGGGCCCGGTCGATCCCCAGCTCGGCGAGTATCCTGCGGCATCCCTTGTCAAGCTGGCCGAGAGCAAGCCGATATCCGACATTGATGATAAATCGTGGCTCCTTGCAGATGTTGGCAGAAAGGCGATCGAACAGATTAGGGCACAGGTGAGGACTCTTCTGGGAGGAAAATATTCAGCGGAAAAGGCGGAAGCGCTAGCTCGGATTCTTACAGAGGGCAGATGGACCCACGATTATCCGATCACCTATGAGGAGGCCGTCAATCTCGGCCTCCATGTCACAAAGGGGATTCCTCCTGAGCTCTATCAACTGATGAGCCTTTATCCTCAACCGATCAAGCCCCAACCATCGGTCGAATATCTCCCCATCCCAAGATTTAGGGAGCCCGCTCATAAGCCGTAAGAAAGGATAAGATGCGGCCTCTCGGGCTTACCGTGTCCGTCTCTTTGTCAACATGGGAATCGGCGTTTTGATGTTAATCCCTTTTGCGCGGGTGCTGGCTTCTGTCTTCTATTTCGCCTCCGTGGAGCACAACTGGAAATACACCCTTTTCACCGCCTTTGTCCTAAGCGTGCTCACCTATAGTCTCTTCCTACGATGAGCCATTCTTACAAAGCTATTCTGGATCGCTGATCCCATCTGCTTGCAGCATTTCCGGCTAAGAAAAAAAGAATCTTCAAAATACTGCCCTCCTGACCATAAAATACAAGGTTCACCTGATACACTTTTAAAAACCTATTTGTTTAAATGGAAGTGAAATGATGGTCTTGAAAGGAGGCGGAAAGATGGAAAAATCTTTTTTCCAAGTAAGGCCATCTCTTTTTATCTTTGGCGTTCTCCTTATCATCCTTCTTCAGGGATGTTTGCCTATTTCGAAACAACTGAGAGCCCAAGCAGACCGAATGCTTACCTTCCATCAAGTTTTTCAAAATCCGGATGCCTATAAAGGCAAAATCGTCATCTGGGGTGGAGACGTCGTTGAAACCATCAATCAGAAAGACGGAACAACCCTCATTGTCGTTTTGCAGCGGCCTCTTGATTGGACGGAAGAGCCTGAGTTCAACCGCTCCGAAGGAAGGTTCATCATCTTTGTCCAGGGGTATGTAGACCCGTATGTCTTCAGAAGAGGAAGGAGAATTACGGTCGCAGGGGAAATCCAGGGAAGGAAAGTCATGCGCCTTGGCGAATTGGAATATCCCTATCCTTTCCTTCTGAGCAAGCAGATTTACCTCTGGGGAGCGTATTACTCCTTTCCCTATCCTTATTATTGGTATTATCCTTACGGGTATCCCTACTGGTGGTAGCAATCCTTTCTTCTACCGGAGAGATCCTCTTCTGGACGGAGCAGGAGTGGGAAATGACTGGGACAATCACCATTTTTAACGGGGCATTTTCTCCCCGTGCCATGGATCCCTGGATGTGGGGATGGGGATTCTCGAGGGGATGGCTCTTCCTCATCATCATGGCTGCCTTTTGGATTGCCGTAATCTTAGCCATTATCTGCTTGATTCGGTGGCTTATTATTTCAACAGCCCGTAAAGGTCGGGATCCCGGCACACAAGATTCAGCCTTTGAGATTCTCAGAATGAGATACGCAAAAGGGGAGATTAATAAAGAGGAGTTCGAGGTAAAAAAGAAGGACTTAGGTCATTAAACGAAGCGACGGAGCGGTTTGATTTATTTGGAGGCCAGGGATAGAAACCATGCTTTAGAAGAGTATAAGATTCTTAGAAATCTGGACAGAAATTATGCCGATGACCTCTTGAACATGATTCGTTGACCCGATAGAGAGGATGAAAGATGGGAAAGATATGGGTGGTGGTAAGCCTTACGATTCTACTTTTTCCGGCTTTGGTCTCTGCAGACTGTGCAGATCTCGGAAGGTTCACCAATTGGTATCTCGAAAGAGCGCATACCGTCATCTTTTACGGTGGGGACATACCTCTTGCCCGTGTTGAGATACCCTATTGCGAGATTACTCCATTATCGACGATTCTCCTGCTCAATAGTTATGTGTGTGACTCGGATGAGATCATGGTAGACGGTGTCGCCTGCCATATCATAACAGTGAAGGTATTGTATTAGAAGGCCATTCTTGTCATTCACGGCGACGTTCAGTGGGGACGGACTCAAATAATGCCAAAACGGATTATGGCTAAGTTTCTTTGAGGGTAAATAGCTATGCTGTCAAAAATACCGATCGATATTGAAAAATTAAGAAAAGAAGACCTGGACAGAGAGATATTGAGAGCTGCCATCATTGCTGAACTGGATGCCATCAATCTCTATGAGCAAATGGCAGACATGAGTCAAAACAAGAACATCAGGAAACTCCTCCTGGATGTGGCAAAAGAGGAAAAAACACACGTGGGAGAGTTCCAGACCCTCCTCTTAAGGCAAGATCCTCAACAGAAAGACGAGCTGGAAGAAGGGAAAAAAGAATTCAAAGGGTTACTGGACGAGGGTCAAAACACTCCATCGCGTGGCTTTCGTCTTTGGTTGTTGTTTCCATTTGTCAAAACGAACTTGGGTAACCAGAAATCGCTGGTTTCACCTAGACGATCTTAGTTTGTTGTAGAACTCCTGCTGTTTCGAACTTATCTTTACCTTCTTTGGCTTTTCTGCTCTGCGTTGGGCCATTTTTTTCACCTCCAAATTTCTTAACCCTAAGATAATCACGGTCGGGCAATATGGCAAGAGGCGGTCATCACCTTTCAAGCAATCGCCTAAAAATACAGCATTGCCGTACGAAAAATAGGGGATTTACCTTATTCATCTCTCCAAGATTTGGTAGGAGAATGTTTCATGTATTGTTGTGCCTAATTAAAAGGAAAGGAGAACGATTATGCTTAGTCCAAAGCGTTGTGGTCCTTTATTTTGCGTTTTTCTCAGCCTTTTCACGTTATCGATAATCTCAATCTGTCTCCATTCGGTCCCTCTTGAGGCTGCTGAGAGGACTAAACCAGTCGATTTGAGCACGGCCATTATACAAGTGGCGAAACAGAATCTCCCGGCCGTCGTCTACATCGAAGTGACCGAAAGCCGGGAAGTAACCAACCCTTTTTTGCCCTTTGAAAATGACCCTTTCTTTAGACGTTTCTTCGGCTTTCCCAAAATGCCAAGGAAGTTCAAACAAGAAATGAAGGGGCTGGGATCAGGAATGATCATTGACCCACGGGGTCATATCCTCACCAACTACCATGTGGCTGGAGGCGCTACCAAAATGGAAGTCACTCTGGCCGACGGAAGCAAATACGCTGCCCGATTGGTGGGAGGCGATCCAAAAACTGACCTGGCAGTGATACACATTTCGGCGAAGGAACGTCTTCCCCATGTCACATTTGGCGACTCCGACAAAGCAGAGGTAGGAGAGTGGGTGGTTGCTATCGGAGCTCCTCGTGCTCTGGAGAAAACGGTCACGCAAGGGATTATCAGCGCGAAACATCGTCGGGGAATAACCGACCCGACAAGCTATCAAGATTTTCTTCAGACCGATGCGGCCATTAATCCGGGCAATAGCGGCGGTCCTCTCCTGAATCTCTACGGTGAGGTGATCGGTGTCAATGCCGCCATTGCTACAGAGTCAGGGGGCTTTGAGGGGATCGGCTTCACGATTCCCAGCAATATGGCCCAATATATTGCCAAGACCCTCATTGCCCATGGGAAGGTGGAACGGGGCTGGCTGGGTGTGACCATTCGGGATCTCACTCCAGAACTGGCCAAGAGTGTTCATGCGGAGAGTCTTAAGGGAGCTTTGATTGTCGATGTAGCGAAAGGAGGACCCGCAGAAAAAGCAGGCCTAAGGAAAAATGATGTGGTCATTGCTTACCGGGGCAGGGAGATCCCGGATTCCAGCGCATTGCGAAATGATGTGGCGGAGACACCCATCGGCACCGAGGCGAAAATGACAGTGCTCCGTAACGGGAAAAAGGAGGAACTGACAGTTAGGATTGGAAGTTTGGAGGCTTCGACAAAGATCCTCGCTGCTGCAGTGAAGGATCGTTTAGGGGTGGAGGTGAGGCTTCCCACTTCAGCCGAGGTTAACAAATACGGGTTAAACCCCAATCAAGGGGTTGTGATCACGTGGTTAGACCCAAAAGGGCCACTGGCCGAAGCAGGTTTTGAGATGGCAGATATGATCCTGGCGATCAACGACCAGTCCATCGACGGCATGGAGGGTTTCGTGGATTTAGTGAGTTTGCTAAAGCCGAAGGAGAAAATCTCCATCCTCGCTCTCGACCATCGGAGCGGCGACACAGGAACAGTCGAAGTGGTGGTGCAATGAATGGTTCAGTAACGTGATCGGGGAAAAATATCAGAGGCCACTGAAACAAGGGCGTTGATTATTCATCACCGATGGGATGAAACGGGACGCTTCGATCAGGTGACCATCTATCGGTTTGAGCGTGAAAGGATAATTGCATAACTTCTTCGGATCAATGGAGTTTGCTTTACATTCGCTCTTCGCCCCCGAGGTCTTTCGGAAAACAGCACATGCCGAATTTCAGGCCTTTCTTTTCCTGCTCTTTTTAAAGTGGGTCGTGAAAGTCTTCCAGGTGATTTATCCGATTTAGATTGACAAGAGTAGCGCACGCAGGATCGTTGGGTTTGCCGGACTCTATGACATCGAATTAAGCCGAAGTTTAAGATTATCACTCGCCGTATTAAACCCTAGCTTCGAGGTGAAAAGATTCTACCAGGGCAGCTCCTTACTCGAAAAAGATCAGACAGGGAAATCTGAGGAGGGATGATGATGAAACGTAGAGTGTTCCAACGATCGATTGTTTTGTTGATCGTGCTTCTGATTGCCACGATCTGGGCCACAGCAGCCCAGGCGCAGACTCAGGCAACGAGACCTGGCGAGCAGGGCGAATTGGACCAACTTTTCAAAAAAGCCCGGGAAAACTTCCTAAGAAAGGATTTCAAGGACGCCGCGGCTGATATCCGAAAGGAGCAAGCGTTTGTTAAGCAGGAGGCCGGCCGGGCCACAGGTGAAGCGAAGCAAACCCTCATGGCCTCTGCACAGGAATTGAATAAACTGGCTGAGGAGTTGTAGAAAAGGACCATCCGCTCTGCCAAAGAACTCGATCAGGTCAGGGGGCTTTGAGGGGATCGGCTTCACGATTCCCAGCAATATGGCCGTTAATGTTGCAAATGCCTTGATTGCTCGTGGCAGGTAGAGCACAATGAAGCGGATTCTCATGGGATGTGGCGGGAAGATGAGAAAGCCACTTGAAAAAAGTTTGAGACGATTTCTCCTGATCTCCTTGCTGGTCCTGCCCAATATCACATACGGCCTGGAGCAGCCTGGAGAGGGCCTTCTGGATTATACCATCGAAGTCTCCTTCGACATCCAGGCTTCCAAGATCAAAGGTGTTGCGACCATTCCGGTAAAGAAAGGGCAGGAGATAAGCCTCGACAAGGGGGAGTTGAACCTCCTTTACGTAATCCTCGATAAAGAGTACCTGAATATCACTGTCCAAAAGGGGATCCTGAGAATACTCTCCTCTCGTGAGGGCATGCTCGAGATCGGGTATGAGGGCGTTTTTAAAGAGCTCTCTCCCGGCTTTCCGGGAGAGCAACCCTCAAGCGTCATCAGCGGCAGGGGAATATTTCTGACGGGAACGTGGTATCCAAAGCCCCGGCAAATGTACCGCTACCATCTTACGGCCACACTGCCCGATGGGTACGAGGCTGTCTCCGAAGCGGAGACCGTCAAGAAGACTGTGAATGACGGGAAAACCGCTTTTGTTTTTGATTTTCCGCATCCACTTGATTCTATTAACCTCATTGCAACCAATCGGTACAAAATAGTGAAAGATCACTTTGGCAGAGTAGAAATCTTCGCCTATTTTTTTTCGGAAGATCTCGACCTCATGAAGACCTATATCGAACACACAAAGCACTACTTGGAACTGTATAATCACCTGATCAGCAGTTTTCCATACAAGCGGTTCTCCATCGTCGAAACCTTCCTGCCGACGGGATACTCCATGCCAACCTTCACCCTTCTCGGCC
>DATHCH010000140.1:0-14369 GCA_035319625.1 Thermodesulfobacteriota bacterium | reverse complement strand
TTCGAAGCTCTTTCAGGAACAAGCCAAATCTCATTCAAGGGGAAGACTCTCCCAGGAATTTCCCGTTTCTCCTACGAGGGGGAGTTTTTCCCAAGGGAAGCTTCATTCATGCAAAAGGGAAATTCTATCCCTCTCGTTCTTAAGGAGGGAAGGATCTCCTTTTCCAACCTGGGGATGGGTTTTTCAAAGACGAAGATCCAATCGGGTAGTTCTTCTCTGACTTTGGACGGATCTCTCAGAGAGGGAAGTGTGAATCTCTCCACTCAGGGTTCGATTGACCTGAGACAATTGTTCTCGCTCATCAAGTCACCCCTTTTCCCAGATCAGATTCGGTCCCAGATGGATGGGGTTCAAGAACTCAACGGAGGGGTAGAGGTTCGTCTGAAATGGCTGGGAAAGATGGAAAAATGGATCAGCGCTTTAAGGGAAGGTGAGATCCGATTAAAGGGGGTAAACGTTCAACATCGTGATATTCCCGTTTCTCTCTCCCATATTGAGGGATTCTTTTCTATAACCCCCGAGCAGATTCGATTCGATCAGTTAAACGGGAGGTTAGGAGAATCTCCCGTCACCCTTTCTGGCATCCTCTTCCGGGGTTCGTCTCCCTCCCCTATTTCTTCCCAGAAGGTCGTAAAAGGCTTAGGCTTGGCGGAGGGCAGGCGGCTTTCCCTTCAGATCTCCTCTCCAGAACTGGACCTCGATCCGCTCTTTCCGAAAAAAGAGGGAATCTCCCCAATCTCTTTTGAGAAGATAAGGGATTGGCTTTCCGATTGGTCGATCGATGGAAAGATACAGATCGATAAAGGGAAATACCGCAGCCTTCATTATCAAGACCTTAGGGGAGAGATGAAGACGGTCGGTGGGATATTGTTTATCCATCCCTTTCAATTCAAATCGGATGGAGGGGACTTCTGGGGTGAGGGATGGATAAAACCGACGGAAAAGGGAATAAGCTTTGAGATCAAGCCCCGGTTCTCCAATATGGAAGCGAAGGCTTTTATTCGTACCCTTTTCCAGAAAGGGGAAGAGGAGAGGGTAATCGTCACCGGAAGCGTTCACATCGATAAGGTGGAGTTAAGAGGTGAAGGAGAGGATTTCCAAAAAGTGAAGGAATCCCTCAACGGGGGGTTGAGGTTTGAGATCGAAAACGGTGTCATTGAGAAGTTTAACATCCTCTCCAAAATTTTCTCTATCCTGAATGTTTCGCAGTTCCTTAAGGGAAGGCTCCCGGATTTGGCGACGAAAGGACTTCCTTATCATCAGATCCTGGCGAATTTTCATGTGCATGACGGGGTGGCCACGACAGACGATTTTCTGGTGGATAGTGACGCCATGAGAATTACTCTTCTTGGGAAGATCGATTTGGGGAAGAACTTCATTGATGTGAGGATCGGAGTTCATCCTTTAGTAACGATTGATTCGTTACTAAGAAGCGTTCCCATTGCGGGCTATATTCTAACGGGTGAGGACAAGGGTTTCATCTCCTATTTCTACGAGGTGAAAGGAAGTCTAGATGACCCAAAGATTGAGCCTATTCCCCTGAAAAGCATCGAGGAACCCACTTGGGGAGTCATCAGGCGCTTGCTGGAAACACCTCTGAGACCATTCCAAAAGGCCCCCTCATATAATAATAAGGAAAAAAATGGTAAAGGGTCAGGAGCTCGGAGTTTGGAGCCAAAACTTTGAAAGGATTCAGACGAATATTTCTTTTCACAAATTAACTTTTTTTCTTGACAAACAACAATATATTGTAGTAAACATTTTAAATCATACTAAATATAGCCCTTCTGAACATCTTTCTAACCGTCTATCCTAAACTAAGAGGTGAGCATCAATGGCAGGCATAATCGAGATGAAAGGGGATCATCAAGACTTCAAAGAAGAAGTGGAAACCACCGATATGGCCCTCTTCGTCCGCACCTCGGACGAAGTGATGTTGGGCTGGGATCGGCAGAGAATTGTTGACGCCCTCATGCGTGAGACCTACGTGGATTTCGATACAGCGAAGGAGATCGCCCGGGAAGTGGAGGACTTGATCGCCACCTCTAAGATCAAGATGATCACTGCCCCTCTCATCCGTGAACTCGTGGACACCAAACTGGTCGAGAGAGGACTCGAGCAGGCCCGTAAGATGCATACCCGCTTGGGAATGCCTCTCTATGATGTCGATCAGCTTATCCTCCGTCCCAATAAAGAAAATGCCAATGTCCCTCACGGGCCAGAAGCCACCAACCTCACCTTAGCCGAGAGGATCAAGAAGGAATACGCCCTGCTCACTGTTTTCTCGCAGGAAATTGCCGATGCCCACATGCGCGGGGATATTCATCTCCACGATCTGGGATTTATCGACCGGCCCTATTGCAGCGGCCAATCCCTTGAATACATCAAGCGCTTCGGCCTGAGCCTTCCCAACTCGATCGCTATGGCCAAGCCTGCCAAGCATCCTGAGGTATTGCTCGCCCACATGGTGAAATTCGCCGCAGCCCTCCAGAGTCATTTTGCTGGCGCGATTGGTTGGGATTCTATCAATCTCTTTTTCGCACCCTATCTGGTCGGGATGTCGGACCAAGAGCTGGAACAACTGGCCCAGATGATGATCTTCGAGTTTTCCCAGCAAGCCGTGGCCAGGGGTGGGCAGGCCATCTTCACGGACCTCAATCTTTATTGGGAGATCCCCAAACATTTTGAAAATGTCCCGGCCGTCGGACCGGGTGGGGAATTTACAGGAAAGACTTACAGCGATTACCTGAAAGAGTCCCAACATTTTGCGAAGGCGCTGTTCGACGTCTATCAAGAAGGAGATGGATCCGGGAGACCCTTCTTCTTCCCGAAACCACTGGTTCACATTACAGAGAAGTTCTTCCAAACCCCCGGTCATACGGATTTTCTTTACCACATCTGTGATGTCGCATCTGAAAAGGGGAATACCTATTTCGTCTTCGATCGTGGGGAGACGGCCAAGATCTCTGAATGCTGTCGTCTCAGCTTTAAATTGGAACAGACAGACCTTGAAGATGCCAAGCACCCGTGGAAGATGCGATACTGTGCTCTCCAGAACGTGACGCTCAATCTTCCAAGAATCGCTTACCTGGCGAAAGGGGATGACGCTAAGCTCTTCTCCAAAACCGCTGAGTTCATTGAGATGGCGGTAAAGGCCCATCTGGAGAAAAAACTTTTTATTGAAAAACTGCTCTCTTTAGGGGAAAAAGGACCCCTGGCGCTGCTGGCCATGGAACGGGATGGATCTCCCTATTTGAGGATGGGCCGTGCCAGCTTCCTGGTGGGTATGGTGGGGCTCAATGAGCTGGTCCAAATTCATACCGGGCAGGAGATGCACCAATCCAAGCAGGCCTTTAAATTCGGCCTCAAGGTGATTGCCCACATGAAATTATTGGTGGACAGGTTCAGCCAGCGCTATGGGATGCGTTTTGTTCTGGAACAGACTCCCGCAGAATCGACAGCCTACCGATTTGCCAAATTAGACCTCAAATTTCACTCTCCCAGATCGGGACATATTGTAAAAGGCGATATCTCAAAAGGAGAGGTCTATTATACCAACTCCACCTACTTAAACAATTCTGCCGTGTTGAATCCTATTGACCGGGTAAGACAGGAAGGCCTTTTCCATCCCTTGATCGAGGCTGGCGCATTGACCCATATCTGGCTGGGCGAGGCAAGACCTTCGAAGTCGTCGCTGGCCAATTTTGCGATCAAAACTTTTCAACTGACCCAAAATGACCAGATTGCTTTTTCTCCAGAGTTTACCGCCTGCAATCGCTGCCACCGGACAAGCCGGGGCCTTCGTTCATCTTGTGCTTACTGCGGGTCGGACGACGTGGACGGCATTACGCGGATCACCGGTTATTTCACGAAGCTTTCCAGCTGGAATAAAGGGAAGCTTGGAGAACTTCGAGACCGGTATCGGAGCCAGACTTTCTTTACAGAAAAGGAAGAGGGGATGGCAGTGGAAGTAGGATAATAATTTTTACGCTATGCGCATAGCGCTAACCGCAGAGCGTTAAGGAGGAGAAAATGGGATTCATAAAAATTTTTACGAAAGCAAAATGCCCGAAATGCCCTGCTGTCAAAGAGATTGGAAAGGAGTTAAAAAAGGAAGGCGTGTCCGTGTTGAATTATGATTTGGACACGATCGACGGTCTGGCCGAGGCTTCCTTTTACAGCATCCGTTCCACCCCTTCCATTGTCATCGAGGACGAGGAGGAGAGGGAGGTGATTAGCTGGAGAGGGGTTGTCCCAACTCTCCAGGAAGTGAAGCAGCATTTATTCCCCCTCACCCCGTCCCTCTCCCCATGGAAGGGGAGAGGGACGGGGTGAGGGGCATGGAAATTCACCATGATCGAGATCAAAGGATTCTTGGAAACCTCCTTCTCGGATTGGCAGGGGAAAATCTGCTCGATGCTTTTCCTCCCCCGCTGTAATTTCCGCTGTCCTTATTGCCACAATCATTCCCTTGTTTTCCATCCCGAGCAGTATGCTACCCTTCCACTGGAAGATATTCTCGCTCGCCTCCATTCTTTGAGGAATTGGATCGATGGGGTTTGCCTCACAGGGGGAGAGCCTACGCTCCATGCTGACCTTCCTCTTCTCGTCCGGAAAATAAAACGGCACGGATTTTCGGTCAAGCTGGATACGAATGGTTCAAACCCTACGATGTTAGAAGGATTGATTGAGGGAGGGATAGTTGATTTTATCTCAATGGATGTGAAGGCGCCCTTGGAACCTTTTCGTTATTCGCGCTCCACCGGTCTTCCCGTCAATCTGAAACCCATTTTGGACTCGATCGAAATCCTGAAAAGGGGAAAGGTGGAATATGAATTTCGCATGACGGTTGTTCCCGGGCTCCACGGCGAGGAAGATATCCGGACCCTCGGGGTCCGGTTGAGGGCGGGCCAAAGATTCATCCTCCAGAATTTCAATCCAGAAAATCCTCTAAACCCTTCGCTAAAAAACATCGTTCCATATGATCCAAGGGTTCTGAAGAAAATCGAAAGAGAAATCCAGGAAATGATGTGACCGCATTGTTTCTTAGTAATGGATTTTGCCATAGGACCGAAGTGACAAACCGCACGGTGCATCGTGTCCGCCTACCGTTGACAGGCACGTAGTGTAGCGCTAAAACCCTTTTCGCTATGCACATTGCTCTGTGTCCTCTACGGTTCTTTGGATGAGGAGATGAAATCTTTTTCTCTTAAAGAGATCTGGACGAAGGTGGAGACGCTGGAGAGAGAAATGCGTCTCCAGAGATCCATCCTGGAAGTCATCCCAGAACCAGTTTTCGTCCTTGACGGAGAGGGAGACTTTCTAAAGGTCAACCCAAAGGGAATGGAAGTATTGGGATATCCTCCGGAGGAACTTCAGCAAAGGACGTTTATAGATGTGATTCCCCTCGAAGACCTCAGCAGGATCCGAGAAGGGTTTGAGGCAATGGGACGAGGACAAGAAGTTAGATTCCGAGCACGGATTATCAGCCGATTGGGAGAATGGATTCCTGTCGAGGTCTTCGGGGTCCACAGAGAAGATGCCTTTTTCGTGATGCTAAAAGACCTGAGACGGGGGGTTGAGATCGAAGAGGAGTTTGAAAGACGGAGGAAAGAGCTTACAGAAAAGATTCGAGAGCGAGATCTGTACGCCCGAGAACTCCAGGTGATCAGGGACCTCTACAAAGAGAAATTGAAGGAGATCGAAGTAATGAGGGAGGAGGCGTTGCATCTCTCTTACACGGACGACCTGACCGGTATTTACAACCACCGTTTTTTTATTGAACAACTGACTCTGGAAGTGGAACGTCAAAAACGCTATCCCACTCCCCTCTCCCTTCTCATGATTGACATCGACTACTTTAAGAATTACAACGATGCGAACGGCCATTTAGCCGGAGATCAGGTGTTGAAGGCCGTTTCGATTCTTATCCAGCGGGGTGTCCGGCAGAGCGATATCGTCGCCCGCTATGGGGGAGAGGAATTCTCCGCCATCTTAATCAATGCAGGAAGAGAAAAGGCTGTAGAGATTGCGGAGAGGGTGAGAAGAAATGTGGCGGATACTCGTTTTCCCAATGAGAGTGCCCAGCCCAATAAGCATTTGACGGTAAGCGTGGGGATAGCCACCTTTTCATCCTCTATCTCCCGCCTCACGGATTTGATCCGTGAGGCGGATCATGCCCTCTATCGGGCGAAGAAACGCGGCAGGAATCGCATCGAGGGATGAGATGAAGACCGTGGTCGTCACCGCCGCCCTGATCACTGAACAAGGGAAAATTCTCGTCACCCAGAGAAAGAAGGATTCACCCCATGCACTCCTTTGGGAATTTCCAGGAGGAAAAGTGAAAGAGGGAGAGGAACCGAGGGAGGCTCTGCGAAGAGAATTAATGGAGGAATTGGATGTTGAGGTCGAGGTGGGGATGATTTTTGATGCGGTCTTTTATTCCTATCCGGAATATCCGATTCTTCTCCTGATCTATCGCTGCCGGGTTGAGAAAGGCCTCCCCAGACCCATCGCATGTCAGGACCTTCGATGGGTGACCCTCAGGGAGCTGGGAAAATTGACGATGCCACCTGCCGATGACCCCATTCGAAGGCATCTCTTCTCGTTGCGGGAAAAGCTTCTTCTCTGGGGAGGCGAATTGGAGTAGAATGGGTTCGGGATGAGCGATGGAACAAGACCGGGCTCAACGATATGTTAAGAGTTTAGAAAGGACCATCGAAAACAACCATCATTACCTGAAGGAATCGATCGAGGACTTTCAGGAGATGTGTCGGATGGCCAGTCCGGAAAAACATATGCCCGCCGGAATTGCCAACGACATCCGAGAGATGTACAAGGAGATTCGAAATCGACTGACAGAGATTAAGGCCATCGAGCAACTTCTTCAAGGCAAATATCGGCAGTACTATCGCCGGGACGCCCTGCGCGACAAAGAGATCATGGAATTCGGGTTCATTACGAAAAATTGCTACTCCAAATTCGAATATACGATGGTCCAAATGGAAGCCATGAAGAGGCTGAAAGAGCATGCACCCAGAGTGGACCATCCCAAGGGATCCTTCGAATGGTTTCACTCTGAGGAAAACCAGGTCACTTTTGCAAAAGATCTGAGGATCTTAACGGAATTGGATTATCAACCCACCCCAGAAGAAGTCGGCCAGGAAAGACGTGATATGACTGGAAGTCGAGCCCTTACCCTTTTCTTAATTAACGGAGATTCTGTCTCCCTCGACCACCTTCAATCCCAAATCCGATTGCGAGAACATGATATCATAGAGCGCTACGGCCAGGAAGAGATCCGCGGGGTCCTGGCCCACTTGACGAAGGTCGACCCTTCTGAAGTGGAAAAGAAGTTTCAGCAATTTATGGAAAGCAAGGGATTGGCCAAACTCAAATGCCTGTTCTTACAAATCCATTCTCCAAGAGATTTGGAAGCGAATCTGTTAGAATCAATCAAGACGACTTTGCAAGAGATGACCGAGGGGGAATTGAGAACCCTTTCGATTTGACGCCTTCTGGGAAATTACATATTTTTCCATTTTCTGCTTGACAATCTTTGTTCGAATATACTAAGAGTAACTCAATGATTTTGATCACGAAAAGAGAAGGGGAAGAAATTAAGTCCGAAGAAATGGAACCTCCGGGTAACCGGGTTGAGTTCTATCACTTGACCTACGCTGGTGAAGCACAAAAGAATCGAAGTCCGGAGATGATGGTCGATAAAGTAACTGCTTAGCCCTTCTTGGCACATTTCCGGGACCAGCCCTGGCAGGGAACGGAGTTGTGCCATGCATCTCACCCTCAAAAAAATATCCTGTCTTTTATCCGGTTTCACTGAGCGTTCAGCAACAAAACTCTTTACCAAGAGATCGCGTGTCTATTGCTTGGCTACGAGGACTGCCTATGTACTGGATCAGTAAGAGTATCCATCTACTGACCCGTTTCCGTCGGCAATTGATCATTTTCTTGTCGGTCCTTGGACCTGGGATCATTGTTATGGTAGCGGATAACGACGCAGGGGGTATATCCACTTATGCAGTGACCGGCTCCAAGTTTGGTTTTTCACTTCTCTGGATGTTTATTCCTCTTTTCCCCATGGCTTATTATGTCCAAGAAATGACGGTGCGTTTAGGGGCTGTTACAAAACGTGGCCATGCCGAAGCGATCTTCGATGGTTTCGGGCCCTTCTGGGGTTGGTTTTCTCTTATTGACTTGGGCATTGTCAACTGGTTAACCTTGATTACCGAGTACATCGGAATGACTGCTGCAATGAGCCTTCTTGGTATACCCCCCTGGCTCACCTTTGCCACTGTAACCGTCATCCTGTTCGCAGTCGTTATTTCAGGACAATACTGGACCTTCGAGAAAATTGCTCTCTTCTTCTGCATCTTTAATTTTGTCTATATCCCTGCTGCCCTCTGGGCTATGGAAATCCCAAGCGCGCCGAGTTGGAGCGTGGCACTCCGAGGTTTCTATCATCCCGATTTGCCATTTGGGCTCACCGGAGACCTGATTTTCATCCTAATGGCCAATATCGGCACGACCATTGCACCTTGGATGATCTTCTTTCAACAAAGCGCTGTTGTGGACAAAGGCTTAGATTATCATGATATCAAATTTGGCCAAATGGACACCCTCGTTGGTTCGTTTCTAACGTGTGTGGTGGCTGTCTTCATCATTATTGCCACGGCTGCTGTCTTTTACTATCATCGCCCACCTATCACGATTGAGGATGCCAGACAAACAGCTGAAGCCATTGTGCCACTCTTGTCCTCTGGACATGGTGAACTGGCACGTAAGCTTTTCGCCATCGGGCTTTTTGATGCTGGATTCCTCGGGGCATTGTGCATCTCCTTATCTTCTTCATGGGCTGTAGGTGAGGTCTTTGGATGGGCTCACTCCTTGAATTTGAAGGTGAGGGAGGCACCATGGTTCTATCTGATCTACTTGATCATGCTGATCACATCGGGCCTGGTGGTTTTGATCCCGGGTGCTCCTTTGGTCACGATTACGATGTTCGTACAGGTGGTAGCGGTCACCCTTTTGCCTGCAGCACTTGTCTTTTTACTCCTTCTTTTAAATGACGAATCGTGTATGGGTGAGCATACCAACACCCCCTGGGAAAATTATGCAAATTGGACCATTGTTATTATCGTGGCATTGATGTCAACCCTTTTGGGTATCAGTACCCTTTTCCCAAGTCTTTTTAAATAACGCTTTGAGAGGTCGAGATGATGACACCTGCTGTGAATACTTCAAAAACACCCAGTCCGGGAAGTGGCCCTGGGAGCTACCAATTCCTTTATTTTTCAGAACTGATCAAGCGTCCAATTTGTGCGGGAAAAATCAAGGATCGGATCGGAAGACTAACCGATCTCGTGTTTTCTCTCACCGAACCTTATCCTGAAGCCGTAGGAATCTATATCGAGCATGGATGGGGCAAGCCTACCGAGTTTATACCCTGGGCAAAGGTCATGAGGATCGAAGACGATGCCATCTTTGTGCAACCCCCTACAAACGGGAACACTTATCCTTCCTTTGTCGATCAACCGGGTTGGATACTTGTGGACAAACACTTGATGGGTCGCACGATCCTCGACATGGATGGTCGGCGCATTGAGGTAGTCAACGATGTCCATCTGCTGGAGTCCAAGGGGCAATTGTTCATCGTCCACGTTGATATTTCCTTCAATGGGTTCTTACGCAGGTGGGGATTGGGAGGAATCCGATGGGTTAAAGATCAGCTTATCTCATGGAAATATGTTCAGCCCCTCTCTGTAGAAGACGCCGTCTCCACGGACAAGGTGACGCTCTCCGTCACCCGCAAACAGGTCTTGCAGATGCCCGGCGAGGACCTGGCGGACGCCCTTGAAGAACTTTCCGGCAAGGAACAGCAAGCTCTCTTTTCAGCCCTTGATTCGGAAAAGGCTGCGGAGGCCTTGGTAGAGGCGGAACCCAGAGCACAACGACAGATCATCGCCAATTTACGGAAGGAAAAAGCCCATACCATTCTATCTGAAATGACGATTCCACAACTGGCAGATCTCTTCTCTGTTTTACCGCATGAGCAGATGACAAATTTAATGGAATTGCTAAAACCAGAGCAGGCCGAGCGCGTACAGGCCATTCTCTCGGACCGTGAAGCCAAAGCCAAGGACATCATGTCATCAAATTTCATGACCACCCACAAGAACGCGAAGGTTGGAGAGATCCTCGAAAAAATAAGACGCTCTGGCGTCGAACCTGATGCAATCTCATATATCTATGTGATCAGTGCGGAAGATCAAACGCTTGTCGGTGTCGTCGATTTACGTGAATTACTGCTCTCTTCGGACCAGATGACTTTAGGAGAAATCATGGTTCCCCCGGCCGTCGTGGCAGAGGAAAATGATGTAAGGGAGGATCTGGCTGAAATGTTCGCTAAGTACCATTATCGAATGATTCCTGTTGTCGATGAACGAGACCACATCCTGGGAGTGATCCATTTCAATGATATCATGAAGGATCTTGTCACCCGGGTGAAGGTCTAAGGAGGAGACAATGCCTCGTGTGAAAATGACCCGTATGACAAAAATCGCACTTTACTTCCTGCGGTTCTACCTGGTATTCTTGCTGATCTTAATCATCGTAAAATTTCTCAAAGTGATCTGAGGTTCTAAACTGGTGAGGATCCGCCGATCACCCCTCTCTCCTCATCATCTGAACGTCTTGAACTCCGTGGCGCGCTTAGAATCTTGATTTTTCGACAGGCCTCGGTTAACTTTCATCTACAACGATTTGAAGGAAAACCATGAAGATAGTAATGATCGGTCCGGGAGCCATGGGAAGCCTCTTCGGCGGACTCCTCACCCGTGCGGGAGAGGACCTTTGGTTGGTCGGTTACAAAAAGGAACAGGTTGAAACGGTCTGCTCTGTCGGCCTCACTCTTGAAGAGAAAGGGGGGCCGCAAATCATCCCAATGAAGGCCACTCCTGACGTAACCTCTGTCGGAAAAGCTGACGTGGTCATCTTTTTTGTCAAAACCTATGATACTGAAAAAGCGGTTTCAGATTCTTTGGCCCTTGAGAAGGAAGATACAGTATTTCTTACCTTACAAAATGGTCTTGGGAATGAGGAAGTGATTTGTAAGAAGATCGATCGAAAGAAGGTCATGCTGGGAGTCACAGGTCATGGGGCCACGCTGCTAAGGCCAGGCCATGTTCGACATGCTGGATGGGGGAAAACGTTTATCGGGGAACTGGATCATCAAATCACTGAGCGCGCTCTTCGAATTGCCCAGATGTTTTGTAACGCAGGGATCGATACGGAAGTTTCCCCGAATATCCATGACCAGGTGTGGAGGAAGCTCTTGGTCAATGTTGGGATCAATGCCTTGACCGCTTTGACAGGATTTAAGAATGGCCAACTCCTGGATTATCCTGAGACCGCAAGGCTGATGGAGAAACTGGTGCTTGAAGCGGCAGAGGTCGCCAGGAGAAAAGGGGCCTACGTCGAAGAAGATCCGATTGAAAAAGTTCGGAAGGCAGCAGAGGCAACGAGAGAAAACCGCTCTTCGATGGGTCAGGATTTTGACCACAGACGGAAAACTGAAATCGACGCCATCAATGGAGCCGTGTCCAGAGAAGCTCAGCCATTAGGGATCCCTGTTCCTTTTAATCAGGCCGTGACCGATCTGGTGAAAGCTATAGAAAAGAACTTCTAAGAAACTGGTCAACGTGATTGTGATGGTGATGGTTTAACGCCCGTCACTATCACCAATCACCATCACTGAAGGGGGAGAACATGGACCGAAAGAAAATCACGCCGGTGGATGTCCAGACGATGAAGAAGGAAGGAAAGAAGATCAGCATGCTAACGGCCTACGACTATCCCATGGCCCTGCTCGAAGATTGGGCCGGGATTGATATCATTCTGGTGGGAGACTCCTTGGGGATGACTGTACTGGGCTATGAGAATACCCTTCCGGTCACTATGGATGAAATGATTCACCACACCAAAGCCGTGACCCGCGGGGCAAAATACGCTCTGATCATCGGCGATATGCCCTTTATGTCCTATAACACTTCTGAAAGAGATGCCATTCTCAATGCTGGCCGATTCATGAAAGAGGGAAAAGCCGATGCTGTGAAATTGGAAGGAGGCGCCGGTGTCAAGGACATTGTGATGGCGATCGTGAAGGCTGGCATCCCGGTGATGGGACATATCGGGCTGACGCCCCAGACCATTTCAATGCTTGGAGGATTCAAGGTTCAAGGCAAGGATGCACAGGCTGCAAAGAAGATCATTGATGACGCCTTATCACTTGAAGACGCCGGGGCCTTTTCTGTTCTCCTCGAAGCCGTCCCCGCACCTATTTCAAAAAGGATTACAGAACGCCTAAAGGTTCCAACCATTGGAATCGGTGCAGGTGTTCATTGTGACGGGCAGGTATTGGTTGTCCATGATATGTTAGGGCTCTTCGATCGCTTCACACCCAAATTTGCAAAAAAATATGTTAACCTGAGCGAGTTGATCCTCAAAGCCTTTGAATCGTACAGAGAGGAAGTTTTGAGAGGGGCCTTTCCAACGGACCAGCACAGTTTCCACATCGATGAGAAAGAGTTGAGTAAAGTCAAATGAAAGATCCGAGCTTTTTGAACTTGAAATCGTATGAGGTTTGGTATAATCTCTTTTTTCAGGAGGAGGTGGTTGTATGCCAATATCAGCTTATGTCTTTATCGAGTGCACGGCAGGAGCTGCAAGGGATGTGGCGAAGGGAGCCTCGAAGATACAGGGAGTGAAGCGGGCCAATGCGACGACGGGTCCTTACGATGTCATCGTTCTCGTAGAGGCTCCGGACATCACTATCCTCGGCGATTTCATCGTCACCAAACTCCAGGGACTGAACGGTGTTCTGAGAACTCAGACCAATGTGATTGTGGATTAGCCAAAGACAGAAAGGAGGGGAGCGCATGGGGAGCGTGGTCAAGAAGCGTCGGAAGAAGATGCGGAAACACAAACACAAAAAGCAGTTGGATCGGGATCGTCATAAGAAAAAGAAATAATTGTTTTTAATGCGAAGATATAATATCCACATCATTCTTTTCATTCTCACCGTGGCTTCCACGTGGTTAACGTGGGGGCCACTTTATTCTGTTCCCATTATGCTTATCCTCCTGGGACATGAAATGGCTCACTACTTCATGTCCCGGAGGAGTGGCATCAGAGCTACCCTTCCTTTTTTTCTGCCGCTTCCTATCATTTCACCTTTTGGGACACTGGGTGCTGTCATCCGCATGGAGGGGCCAATCCCTTCTCGCAGGGCTCTTTTTGACACAGGTATCGCAGGCCCTTTAACAAGTTTTTTCCTGAGCCTCCCAGCGGTCCTAACGGGCCTAAGACTTTCTAAATTTATTCCTTCCTCACAGATTCGAGGAGAAACGATCAGGCTGGCAGATCCTCTCCTGTTCTCGCTTATTCACTATATATTTATTCAAGAGGTCCCTAACCATCATGAAGTAATTCTGCATCCCATAGCATATGCCGGGTGGGTCGGTCTGTTTGTCACCGCCCTTAACCTCTTTCCTATTGGACAGTTGGACGGCGGCCATATCGCCTACGCGCTGTTCGGGAGGAAGACTCGGAAGGTTTCCTTTATCGTCATTGCCATTACAGCCTTCATTTTCATCTTTTATTCTATTGCCTGGTTTCTCCTGCTAATACTGATGATTCTATTTGGTCTGAAACATCCAACCCCATTGGATGATCAAACGCCACTCGGTGCGAGGAGAAAATTGATTGGAGGACTGGCTCTCCTTATCTTATTTTTGTCTTTTACCCCTGCTCCGTTTCCTGAGGTTCCATCACTCATCGACTTAATTAATAAAGGGTTCCCATCACTGTTAAGGTGACCCTTAGCGGTTCTTTCTTCTCCCCCTCCCCCCTGCCCTATTTTCTGAACATGTTGACAAGCTTAAGCACTTCATCCACAGGTTCTGACCCACATTCTTCCCCATGTCCTTTGCGATTTATTTTGTGCGATGGCACCACTTCTGAATTTCTTTGAGGGAAAGGGTATTGAGAATGTCATTGGTTTCGAGCCATCCGCGCCGTGCCACTGCCACTCCCAGGCTCATCATCCATAGCTGGTCCAGATGATGAGAATCGGTTCCGATCGTCAAACGGATCTCCATTTCCTTTGCTTTACGGCAGTGGATGTCATCCAAATCGAGACGTTCAAAGGTTGCATTAATCTCTATTGCTTTCTTATATCGCTTTGCAGCCTCCATCAACTCATCCATATCGACCTCATAAGGGTCTCTCGCCCCCAGAAGCCTGCCGGAGGGATGGGCAAGGATACTCAGAAAAGGATTCGACAAAGCTCCGAC
>DATHCH010000139.1:0-23418 GCA_035319625.1 Thermodesulfobacteriota bacterium | reverse complement strand
TGGAGAACCTCTCCTCAGGGAGGGGATCCCGGTTCCCGAACCTATGATGATCAGTTCAGCCAATTTATTCCTCTTGGAAAGACTACGTTCAGAATACCACGATTTGAGGGAATTGTAACTCTTTTTATGTTTACCAAGGATTGACATTAAACCACCTTTTTAATAGCGTATAGGAAATGGATGGTGTCGAACAAAGGCCAATTGAAATTGACGGGTCTTATGGGGAAGGGGGAGGGCAAATTTTAAGGACTGCTCTTGCCCTTTCAGCGATTCGAAGGAAACCCTTCACTATCCATCACATCCGATCAAATCGAAAGAACCCTGATCTTCAAGCTCAACATCTGGAGGCTGTAGAGGCATCGGCTCAAATTACAAAGGCACGGACAGAAGGAGTTAAGTTCGGGGCGCAGAGAATTACTTTCATTCCCCAAGAAATTCTTCCTGGAGATTATCAATTCGAAGTGAAGACGGCAGGATCTGTCACCCTTCTCCTTCAAGCGATCTTCTTGCCTCTCTGCTTGGCAGGCGGAATTTCAAGGGTGACTCTGACCGGTGGTACGCATGTTCCCTGGAGTCCCCCGTTTCATTATCTCTCTGAAGTTTTCTTGCCCACGCTTGAATGGATGTGAGTTTCCAGCCAAGCTTTCATTGAAAGGTGGGGATTCTATCCAAAAGGAGGAGGCAAGATTCAATTGAAAATCGACCCTATTCAAGAGCTGAAACCCATCTTTTTGGCTGATCGGGGTTTGCTGAAAAAGGTTCGTGGCATTTCTGCCATTTCTAACCTTCCTAAGCATGTGGCAGAGAGGCAGAAGGAGCAGGCTTTAAGAAGGATTCAAAGGGAGCTGAAAATCGAAGCGGAGATTGCCATCGCGTATGATATCCCTTCCAACGGACCAGGTTCTTTCCTGTTTTTGTTGGCTGAATATGAAAAGACGCGGGCTGCCTTTTCGTCCTTAGGCGCAAGAGTAAAACCGGCAGAGAAGGTAGCCGACGAAGCCGTAGACTCCATGAAAAATTTCATTGAATCGGATGGTTGTATCAATTCTCACTTAGCAGACCAGCTTGTTCCTTTCATGTCTCTGGCAAAAGGAAGCTCTTTTTTTACCACTACACAAATGACCGAGCATCTTCTCACGAATCTGTGGGTCATTGGTCACTTCTTGGAGTCAAAGGTTCGAAGTTGGGGAGAAATGGGAAGACCGGGCAGAGTTGAATTTCTCAATGAATAGGAAGACTTGACTTCATTCGCTTCGCATATTAGAATTGTTGAAAAAGGAGGAATAAATCAGCAGAGTATACGGTAATATCTTCGGACTGAAACCAAACCAAATAAGAAGAATTGAGCATATCTACCGAAGAAAAATCCCGCCTCAAAAGGTCATTACGCCAGAAATTGCCCGCCTCCTTAGCGAACTTTCAAATGAGATTCGACGGCAGATCGGTATTTTGGTAGGCCGCCGGGGATCCGTCGAATTCGTCATAGTCGGAGATCAAAAGGGGATTACCATTCCTGACCTCTCCCGCTATCGATCCGGGATACTCAGGCTGAGGGGTCTTCGTCTCATCCATACCCACCTGCAAGGAGAGGCTTTGACAGGGGAAGATTTGACAGACCTTGTTTTTCTGAGATTGGATATGATGGTGGCCCTCAATGTTGAGGGGAGGGGTTCCTCAGGATTGGTCCATTCCGCACACCTCCTTCCTGATAATCCGGGTAAGAAGGTCTGGGAAATTGATCCACCAACTTCTGTAAACCAGCTCGATGTGGACTTCTTGAAGTGGATACAATCTATCGAGGACGAGTTTCAAAGGGGACAAAGATCGATTCCTCTGAAGGGGATTACAGAAAAAGCCATCCTCATCAGTGTGAGCAGGGAAAACCGCGAAAGCTTAGTAAATTCAATGGAGGAATTGAAAGATCTGGCGGCGTCGAGTGGGGTATTTGTCGTGGATTCGATTGTCCAACGACCTCAAAACATTTCTCCTACA
This sequence comes from Thermodesulfobacteriota bacterium, assembly GCA_035319625.1. Lineage (GTDB taxonomy): Bacteria > Desulfobacterota > BSN033 > BSN033 > UBA1163 > UBA1163. The sequence goes on along the minus strand of DATHCH010000139.1, from coordinate 21,426 downwards.
ACCCTGATGGGGGAGGGGAAGTTGAAAGAGCTATTGGTCAAATGCCTGCAATTAGGGGTTGATCTGATCATCTTTGATCAAAATTTAACCCCTGGCCAGATGGCGAGCATTTCAGATTTGACCGAACTGAGAGTCCTCGATCGCACCCAGCTCATTTTAGATATTTTTGCCCAGCGGGCGCACACCCTGGATGGGAAGATTCAGGTCGAACTGGCTCAATTAAAATATTTGCTTCCTCGGCTGGCTAGGAAGACATTGGCGCTCTCCCGGCTGACGGGTGGAATTGGGGGAAGAGGCCCAGGAGAAACGAAATTAGAAATTGATCGTCGTCGCGTCGCGGATCGAATCCATCTCTTAGAGAAGGAAATAGAAAAATTGGGCAGGAGAAGGGAGCAGAGAAGATCCCGAAGATCAAAAACAGGAATCCCTATTCTTTCCATCGTTGGATACACCAATGCGGGAAAGTCCACCCTTTTCAACCTGCTCACCAGGAGTCAATTTCAAGTCGAAGACAATCTCTTTTCCACTCTCGACACGGCTACGAGGAGATTAAAATTTCCTAAAATTCATAAAGTCGTGATCACCGATACCGTTGGATTTATCAAAGATTTGCCAAAGGACCTGATGGGGGCCTTCCGCCCGACTTTTGATGAGTTAAGAGAATCTGATTTATTGATCCATCTTATTGACATCAGCCATCCTCGTTTCCCGGAACATATTGAATCGGCGGAAAAAATTCTCATGGAGTTAAAGCTGGATCATATCCCGAGAATAAGGGTCTTTAATAAAGAAGATAAGCTGAGTCGTCAGGAAGGAGAAGCCATTTGCCAGAAGCATGGTGGTATCTGCATCTCAGCCCTCCGGCCCGAAAGTCTTGAGAAATTTTTCCTCGCAGTCGACAGAAAATTATGGGAAGTCGGCACGACTCGAAGCCGAGAAAGGTATTCCATGGATGAAATGGACAATGTCAGGTTGACAAATGGAGATTCGTTTGATATATCAAATCAAAATTGGATGATGGAAGAGAGGGAAGACGATGGGAAACCATCCTATAGAGATTGAAGAACGCTTGACCTTTGACGATGTGCTGCTCGTTCCGGCTTTTTCTGAGGTACTGCCCAGGGAGGTGGATGTCAGTACCCAATTGACCCGGACGATCCGGCTAAATATTCCGCTGGTGAGTGCTGCCATGGATACGGTCACTGAATCGAGGACAGCCATCTCCATGGCTCAAGAGGGAGGAATTGGAATTATCCATCGGAATATGTCTGTCTCTGATCAAGCTACTGAAGTAGATAAAGTGAAAAAATCTGAAAGCGGGATGATTCTCCATCCCATTACCATGGACCCCGAGCAAAAAATCCATGAAGCCCTGGAGATCATGAAAAAATACCGAATTTCTGGAGTTCCCATTACAAAAAATGGAAAACTGGTCGGGATCCTGACCAATAGAGATTTAAGGTTTGAGAAGCGACTGGACGAAAAAATTGCTTCAGTGATGACGAAGGAACATCTCATTACGGTTCCGGTTGGGACGACTCTGGAGGCCTCCAAGGAGATCCTTCATAAAAACAGAATCGAAAAATTATTGGTTGTAGATGAGCAAAACAACTTGAAAGGACTCATCACCATCAAAGACATCGAGAAGATGAGAAAATATCCTTATTCCTGTAAAGATCCTCTTGGCCGGCTCCGGGTAGGGGCTGCCATCGGCACCGGCAAAGACAGGGAGGAGAGGACCCAGGCCTTGATAAACGCAGGCGCGGATGTCTTGGTGATTGATACGGCCCATGGCCATTCCAGAGATGTCCTGGATGCCCTCCGGGATACTAAGGAGAGTTTTCCGGATTGTCAGCTCATCGGTGGCAATGTGGCTACCCGAGAGGGGGCTTTGGATCTCATCAAAGCAGGCGTCGATGCGGTGAAGGTGGGAGTCGGGCCGGGTTCGATTTGTACCACACGTGTCATTGCAGGAGTGGGCATTCCGCAACTCTCTGCCATCCTAACGACGTCTGAAGTTTCGGCAAGGTACGAAGTGCCTGTGATTGCCGACGGAGGGATAAAATTTTCCGGTGATATCACGAAAGCCATCGCCGCCGGAGCGCAGACAGTCATGATTGGAAATCTATTTGCCGGGACTGATGAAAGCCCGGGAGAGATCGTACTCTACCAGGGCAGGAGCTATAAAGTTTATCGAGGCATGGGATCCATAGAGGCCATGAAGGAGGGGAGTAAGGATCGGTATTTCCAGGGGGATGTCGAAAGCGAAACCAAGTTGGTTCCAGAGGGGATTGAAGGAAGGGTCCCTTACCGTGGAGCCCTTTCCTACGGTATCCAACAACTTATCGGAGGAATGAAAGCAGGGATGGGATATCTGGGAGCGAAAACTATCCAGGAATTGCAACAGAAGGCGAAATTTATCCGAATCACTTCATCGGGATTAAAGGAGAGTCATGTCCATGATGTGATCATCACCAAAGAAGCCCCCAATTACCGGTTGGAATAAACCAGCTGTCGTAACTATCATTCTCCTATGAAGAAAGCCATCCTTATTTTAACCATTTTAATTCTATCCCTTCTTTATTACACGGGAGTGCTCACGAAGAAGGAAATTCTTCCTTTTTCTAAAGAATTCTTTTCTGTTGAAAGCTCTGCTTCGTCCGACCGTCTATGGGGTCTCGAAAGAGGTACCTCCGTTAATCCGAAAGAGTTAGATCAACTTTACCAGTTGAAATTGGATAAAGGGATCCGAAACGTTCCCACCCTCTCTTTCCTCTTGATCAGAGAATCTGAGCAGGCAAGAAGGAAAGGAGATGCCGATCAAGCCATCCGAGCCGCGACCGATTCCATAAAATTTTCGCCCGACCTGCCCCAGCCCTATTTTGAATTGGCACGAGCTCTCTGTTATCAGAGCCCGTTTCAGCTCCACAAAATCCTTGCAGAACTGTTGCAGGGGGGGATCATGCAATTTCAGTATTACCCCAGTTCTCTCAGGCTTTTTTATAACGTGTTCTATATTTTTTCCAATGGCATCCTCATGACGTTTATTGTTCTCGGCATCATCGTTATGGTCAAATATTTCCCTCTCTATTTCTATGATATCCGAAAAAATCTGAGTCAAGAGATTTTAAGGCTTCTCATGAACAGCCTAAAGATTATTATTTTCTTCATCCCCTTCTTCGTCCGTCTGGACATGCTCTGGGCTATTTTCTTTTGGTGCGTTTTGTTATGGGGTTATGTAACGAAAAGGGAAAAACAACTCATTCTGGTCTTTCTCATCGTCTTAGTTTATCTTCCTTTTTTCCTTCGTTCTTCTTCCTCTTTTTTGGATGGAGCTTTTTCGGATACCATTCTGGAGATGAATCAGATAAATCATGAAGAGTGGGGAAAGGGGGCAGAAGAGAAATTGCGGACGTGGTTGGTAACCCATCCCAATGACTCCGAAGTGCTTTTCTCCCTCGGATTGGCGGAAAAGAGGCAAGGCCATTATCCGGAGGCGGAAGAGTTTTACCGAAAGGCGATCCAACAGGACCCCAAATTTAGCGAAGCCTTTTCTAATCTGGGGAATGTTTATCTGGCCCAAAAACAGACCTCCCTGGCCATTGCTGCTTATCAGCAAGCTTCTGACTTAAATCCCGATCGAGGAGCTTACTACTACAACCTTTCCCGGGCTTACTCTCAAGAAACCTTTCTTTCCGGAAAAATCGATAAAGCCTTCCAGAGAGCCAGACAGCTGGACCCCGACTTGGTGGACTACTATATGAACATCGATATGCCTAACAGGCCTACCAATCTTAATCGACTGGTGATCGATGAGATCTTAACCCCTCAAAGGTTTTGGAAGAGATTTATGGACCAATTCATCGGAAAAGAAGGGTTGTTGTTCCGTTTGTTTAAGGTTTGGTTCGAAAAAATTCCATCGAGAATTCCTTTTTTAGCGCCCATCTTATTTTTGGCGTTTTTAATAGGGATGGCCAGGTTCTGTCGGGGAAAACGGTATTTGACTCGATGCCCCATGTGTGGCAGCCCAACCCACCGGTTTTATTTGGGAAGCTCCGATGAGGAATTTATCTGTTTCAACTGTTATCGTATTTTCATCCAAAAGGAAAAACTCCACCCCAAGATTGTGGAGAAAAAATCCTCTGAGGTGCATCAATTTCAAAAACAGAATCATTTGATTACCAAATTTGTTAATTTTTTTCTGATCGGATTCGGTTATCTTTGGAGGGAGCATGCTCTCAAAGGGCTCCTTCTGCTGTTCCTCTTTTTTATTTTCATTCTTAGATTCGCCTATTGGAACGGTGCGATATCTTCTTCTTATCCCCAGACGTTCTCCACCTTCTGGAAATGGCTCTTCTGGGGATGTCTTTTCGTTACTTTCTACATTTTTTCCGTCCGACGGCTCTATCGGTTTGAATCAGATGTTGAGGCGGAAAGGGAACGATCGGGAAGCCGCCCTAAGACTTTGTCGTCCAGGAGGGAATCCCCAAGTCGATGATGACAATCGTGTCTGGTGATCGAACAAAAAATTGAAAGGGGAAGACGTTGGCCCTGCAGGGAACTTTGAAAGACTTCAGCATTACCGAAATTATCCAGCTCATCGGCCAGCAGCTCAAAACGGGTGTTTTGAAAATTCGCCGAGGGAAAGATCTTGTTGAAATACATTTTGTGGATGGAATGATCGTCCATATCTATTCAAATTATCGTGGGAGGAAGGACCTCCTCGGCGAGATATTGGTGAAGGCCGAACGGATCACCGAAGAACAGTTGGACCGGGTTCTGAAAATTCAAAAAGATACGCTCAAATACTTGGGGGAGATCCTGGTAGAACTCCAGCTCTTAACCAAGGATGATGTCCTCAAGGTGATTTCAACGCAGATCTACGAAACGATTTACGATCTTTTTTGGTGGGAGGATGGCTATTTCAACTTCGATCTAAAATTGGTGGAAAGCTATAAGAAAATCCCCTTTGCCCTGAGCACAGAACAGGTGTTATTGAATATCCTGCGAATGGTGGATGAATGGTCCGAGATCGAAAAAAAGATTTTCTCACCCCACTTGGTATTTAGGAAGGTCCTCGGGCCTGAAGAAAGATCTGTGAGCGGTCTCCCTTCTCAGAGTTACTTAAAAGAGAAACTGACGTCTGAACAGGAATTGGTTTACAATTTAGTGGACGGGGTCAAAACGGTACAGGACGTTATTGATCGAAGCCTCCTGGGAAGATTCAATTCCAGTGAAATTCTTGTGGACCTATTCGAGATGGGGCTGATCGAAATGGCTGGGATCCGAACTCCCAGCCTCGTCAAGAAGGTGCGCCTGATCAATTTCAGAGAAGCCTTCACCTTCGTTTACTATGGTGCTTTTTTAGCGTTTATCTTTCTCGTCCTTGTTTATGTTAGGCCGAATTTCTTACAGCATCTATGGGATTCCTGGATTGAACGAGCGGATATTGAAATCCCCATGCATTTGGCCCATAAGACGCAACTCGACCGGATCAAGAATGCTTTAGAGATATACTACTTGGAAACGGGACAATACCCATCGCATCTCGAAGAATTGATCTCAGCAAGGCTTCTACAGAAGAGCGACCTTTTTTACCGTAAAGGGGTCTCCTATCAGTACGAATTAAAGGACGGAAAATATTTTTTGAAGCATTGAGCGCATACAAATCCCCTTTATCTTCTTTTCCAAATTTCTTGCTTGGGATTTAAAAAAAATGAAGAGGCAGACTCTTTTCGATAAGATTCTCATCCTCGATTTCGGCTCTCAGTATACTCAACTGATCGCCAGAAGGGTGAGGGAATGTCAGATCTACAGTGAGATTCATCCGTATGATATTCCTATAGACAAAATCAAATCCTTGTCTCCCAAGGGGATCATCTTATCCGGAGGGCCGGCGAGTGTCTATGTGAAGGATGCCCCCGTCTGTGATCCCGCCGTTCTCAAGATGGGCATCCCTGTTTTAGGCATTTGCTACGGCATGCAATTGATAGCCCACTTATTGGGGGGGGAGGTCACCCATTCGGAAAAGAGGGAGTATGGAAAAGCCAAACTGACTTTGAACAGGGATGGAGGGCTTTTTAGAGGCCTGGGGAGAAAGGGAGGTCAGCTGGTGGTGTGGATGAGCCATGGGGATCGCGTCAAGACATTACCCCCGGAGTTCCGCGCCATTGCCCATTCGAAGAATACCCCCTTCGCAGCGATTGAAGAAGTTCAAAAAAGGATCTACGGGCTCCAGTTCCATCCAGAGGTGGTCCATACCCAGAGAGGACTTGATCTCATCAGGAATTTTCTTTTTCATATTTGTGAATGTTCCAACCTTTGGACGATGGAGTCTTTTTTGGAGCAGACCCGCCGCCACCTGAAGAAGAAGATTGGGGAGGAGAAAGTTATCTGTGCTTTAAGCGGCGGGGTTGATTCCACGGTGGTGGCCCTGCTTCTTCACAAGGCGATCGGCGACCGTCTGCAATGTATCTTCGTGAATAACGGTCTGTTGAGGAAAAACGAAGCCTCCCAAGTAGTGAATTTATTTCGTTATCATTTTAAGATACCATTAATCTACGTCGATGCGGAAGATTCCTTCCTTGAGCAACTGGATGGGGTGCTCGATCCAGAAGAAAAGAGGAAGAGTATCGGGAAGGAGTTTATTTCTGTTTTTGAAAAGGAGGCTGGAAAGATCGGAGGGGTGGAATACTTAGCCCAAGGGACTCTTTATCCTGATGTGATTGAAAGCGTTTCCTCAAAAGGACCGTCGGCAACTATCAAGAGCCACCACAATGTGGGGGGGTTACCCGAGAAGATGAAACTAAAGCTCGTGGAGCCCCTTCGAGAACTATTTAAAGATGAAGTGAGACGGGTGGGGAAGGTTTTGGGATTGCCCGATGAAATTATAAAACGGCAGCCCTTCCCAGGGCCGGGGCTTGCCATCCGGATTATCGGGGAAGTGACTAGGGAGAGGTTAGAGATCTTGAGAGCAGCGGATGAAATTGTCATGAGAGAAATGGAGAAGAACCATTATTTGGATAGGGTCTGGCAATCTTTTGCAGTGTTGCTTCCAGTGAAGACCGTCGGCGTGATGGGGGATGAAAGGACTTATGAGAATGTGATTGCCTTGCGGGTGGTAGAGAGTCAGGACGGTATGACGGCGGATTGGGTTAGACTGCCCTACAAAATTTTAGAGCATGTTTCAAATCGGATTATTAACGAAGTGAAAGGTGTCAACCGGGTCGTTTACGATATTAGCTCCAAACCTCCGAGCACGATCGAGTGGGAATAAAGCGCAAAGGGTATGCAAAAGGTCAAAGCTCAAAGTTCAAATTTTGGAATTAATAAGGCGGAAATTTGTGAAATTGATTTATGGTGAAGGATGGAACATTCTGATTTTATTCATCTCCATGTCCACAGCCAATATAGTTTATTGGACGGTGCCATTCGGTTTGAAGAGGCATTCGATTTAGCCAAAAAATATCGAATGAATGCCCTGGCGCTGACCGACCATGGAAACATGTTCGGCGTGGTCGAATTTTATCAAATCGCGATCAAGCACGGTATCAAACCCATTGTGGGATGTGAGGTTTATGTTTCCCCCGCAAGCCGGTTTGAGAAGAGGACGGTCGAAGGAACGGAGGGGGCTTACCATTTGACCCTGCTGGTCAAGAACCGGACCGGCTATTTTAATCTTATCAAATTAGTCAGCCTCGCTCATCTTGAGGGATTTTATTATAAGCCAAGAGTGGATAAAGAACTTCTCGGCAGATATAACGAGGGTTTATTGGCCCTGAGCGGCTGTCTGAAGGGAGAGATCGCTTCCCATGCCAGCCGGGGGGAGATGAAAAAAGCCCTGCAATCAGCCGAAGAGTATCGAAAGATTTTTGACGACCGTCGATTTTTCATTGAGATTCAAAACAACGGTGTGGAAAAGCAGTTGCAAGTGAATGAGCGGCTCTTCGAAATTGGACATCAACTTTCTCTTCCCGTGGTCGCGACGAACGATTGCCATTACCTCCATCGAAAAGATGCCAAAGCTCACGAGGTGCTCCTCTGCATTCAGACGGGGAGGACACTTCAAGATGGCGATCGAATGAAATTTTCATCCGACGAATTTTATTTTAAGTCGCCTCAGGAAATGGCCGAGCTTTTTCAAAATACTCCGGAGGCGATCACCCATACGATTGAGATTGCGGAACAATGCAATCTGGAACTACGATTCGGGGAGAAGCACATTCCTAAGATCACCGTTCCCCCTGGAGAATCACCCGGTACCTATTTAGGAAAGCTTTCTAAGGAAGGGTTAGAAAAAAGGCTAATATCCCATCAAGAGGAGAAAGGTTTTAAAGAACGGTCGGTCAAATATTTTGCCCGTCTTGAGGAGGAATTGAAAGTTATTGAATCCATGGGATATTCAGGCTACTTCTTGATCGTGGCGGATTTTATTCGTTTTGCGAAAAATAGGGGAATCCCGGTGGGTCCGGGGAGGGGCTCGGCTGCTGGGAGTCTGGTGGCTTATGCCCTGAACATCACGGACTTGGACCCGATAGAATATGATCTGATCTTTGAAAGATTTCTCAACCCTGGGAGAAAAAGTAGCATGCCTGATGTCGATGTCGATTTTTGTATGGAGGGGAGAGATGAAGTCATCCAATATGTGACGGATAAATATGGAAAAGAGAATGTGGCCCAAATCATAACCTTTGGCAAGATGCAGGCAAGGGCCGTGATCAGAGATGTCGGTCGGGTGATGGACCTCCCTTATGCGGAAGTAGACCGTATTGCTAAGCTCATTCCCAGTGCGCCGCTCAACATCAGCCTCGATCAGGCATTGAACCAAGAACCTCAGCTGAAGGAATTGATCAGAAAAGATCCCAGAGTGGAATCCCTGTTTGGTATTGCGAAATCGTTGGAGGGACTGACCCGCCATGCCTCGACCCATGCCGCCGGGGTAGTTATTTCGAACAAGTCGCTGATGGAATACCTTCCCCTTTATCGCGGACAGAGCGGAGAATTGATGACGCAATACCCCATGAAGGAAGTCGAAACAATCGGGCTGGTCAAATTCGATTTCCTTGGATTAAAGACCCTCACCGTGGTCAATCACGCCACTCAGCTTGTTGAGAAGAACCACGGAGTGGAAGTCGGGATTTCTCAAATTCCCTTGGATGACCTTAAGACTTTTGCCCTATTGGGTTCGGGTTCAGCCCTTGGGATATTCCAGCTTGAAAGCTCGGGGATGAGGGATTTGCTCATTAAATTAAGGCCTGAAAACTTCAGAGAGATCATCGCCCTGGTTGCTTTATTCCGGCCGGGCCCGTTGAAGAGTGGGATGGTCGATGAGTACATTAAACGGAAGCACGGGAAAGAGGCCATTCGCTATGATCTCCCGGAGCTCAAAGAGATATTGAAAGATACTTACGGTGTGATCGTCTATCAAGAGCAGGTCATGAGAATTGCAAGTACACTGGCCAATTTTAGCCTGGAAGATGCCGATATTCTCCGCAGGGCCATGTCCAAGAAAGACCCCAGGGAGATGGAGATGCAGAAAGAAAAATTTCTGGAGGGGGCGAAAAAGAACCGAATCAATCCAGCCAAGGCGGAGAAAATATTCGACCTGATCGCTAAATTTGCTGAATACGGCTTCAATAAATCGCATAGCGCTGCCTATGCACTCATTGCCTATCAGACGGCCTATTTGAAAGCTCATTATCCGGTCGAATTCATGGCGGCCTTGCTCACGAGCGAAGTTCAGAACGCGGATAAAATTCTAAAATATATTGCGGAATGTCGGGAAATGGGAATTGAAATTTTGCCTCCGGATATCAATGAAAGTGACAAAACTTTCACCGCCTTTGGAAATCAAATTCGATTCGGATTGGCAGCCGTCAAAAATGTCGGAGAGGCTGCCATCGACGCCATCATGGTGGATAGGGAAGGGCAGGGAAAGTTCAAATCCTTGCACGATTTTTGCCATCGTGTCGATTCAAGAAAAGTGAACCGAAGAGTGATCGAGAGCTTGGTGAAATGCGGGGCCTTTGATTTTTCAAAAGCCTATCGATCTCAAATGTTGACCATCCTCGGAGAACTTCTCGAACAGTCCCAGTGGTCCCAAAAGAAGAAAGGGGAAGCTCAACTGAGCATGTTAATCGACCCTTCCAGGGAGTCCAAAGAAGACTATCCGGACATTGATGAATTCCCGGAAAATCAGCTGATCGCCTTTGAGAAAGAGACGATTGGATTTTATATCTCCCGGCATCCTTTGTCCCGTTACCAGGAGGAGATTACAAAATATACCGATTTAGATACTTCCACTCTTCCGAGACTGCAAAACGGAGCCGGCGTTAAGATCTGTGGCCTCGTCAGCGCATTGAAGGAGATTGTTACCAAGAAAGGGGATCGGATGGCTTTCTTGACCCTGGAGGACATGAAAGGATTTGTTGAAGTCATTCTTTTCCCCGAGGTTTTTAAAGCGGCTTTGCCCTGCTTAAGAGGGGGAGACCCTCTTCTCGTGGAAGGGACCCTTGATCTATCCGAGGAACATATCAAAATAAAGGGAACGGAAGTTCACTCACTTCCGGAGTTGACCTCTTCACCCGTGAAGCCCTTCCATTTAAAAATTCCCCTCTCCGCATTAGCCCCCTCTCATCTTACAGATCTAAAAGAGATTATCTTGGCGAACCGAGGATCCTCTAAGGTTCTTCTTCACTTTATGGGTGGAAACAACCGGGAGACCGTTGTTGCTCTGTCAGATCGATACATGGTCGACCCTTCCCAAAATTTTAAAGTCCGTCTTCAACATCTTTTTAACTCTTCCCTCATCTCTTTTGAATAGACAGGCACGGTGATGGTAAAACATTATTTGGAATTTGAAAAACCCTTGGTCGAGCTGGAAAGAGAGATCGAAAATCTGAAAAGGTTTTCTAAAGGGAACCCCCTTTATTTCAGCGAACAACTGAAGAGTTTAGAAGAGAAACTCCATCGTTTGCAGAAAGAAATATTTTCCAACTTAACCGGTTGGCAAATTACACAATTGGCAAGACATATTGACCGACCCAAAGCCTCCCATTATGTCCAATGGATGTGCGAAGATTTTGTAGAACTTCATGGAGATAGAAACTATGGAGACGATCCCGCAATACTCGGGGGAATGGCGAGGTTTAATGGCAGGTCGGTCACCATCATTGCCCACCAAAAGGGAGCAGATGCGAAGGAAATGGCCTACCGGAATTTCGGGATGCCTCATCCGGAAGGATATCGCAAGGCCTTAAGGTTGATGAAATTGGCGGAGTTGTTCAAGAAGCCTGTCCTGACGATGATCGATACGCCGGGCGCCTTTCCTGGGGTAGGGGCTGAAGAAAGAGGTCAGGGGGAGGCCATTGCCAGAAACCTTAAGATGATGATCATGCTACGGACGCCGATCATCACCGTGGTGATCGGAGAAGGGGGAAGTGGGGGGGCCTTGGCAATTGGTGTAGGAGATCGAATCTTGATGTTAGAGCACTCAATTTATTCGGTGATCTCTCCAGAGGGATGTGCAGCGATCCTTTGGAAAGATGGTGAGAAAGGAAAGGAGGTCGCTGCGGAGTCATTGAAGTTGACCGCTGCGGACTTGTCTCGATTGGGCGTGATCGATGAGATTGTCAAAGAGCCGCTGGGGGGAGCCCATCGAGATCCGGAAGGAATGGCGCAGATTCTGAAAGAGGTCGTCGAGCGACATCTGAAAGAATTAGAAAAAATGAGCGAGGAAGAATTATTAAGCCTCCGATATGAGAAGTTCAGAAGAATGGGTACTTTCATCGATGATGGCGGCAAATAGAAGGTGCGGAAGGACGATGACGAGAAAAATTGAAGTTTTGCCAGAATCCATTTCGCAGATCATTGCCGCCGGAGAGGTAATTGAGAGACCCGCTTCCGTCGTGAAGGAACTGATGGAAAACGCCGTCGATGCGGGGAGCTCAGAAATCACTGTTGAGTTAAAGGCCGGAGGGCTCCAATTGATTCGCGTGGTGGACAGCGGAGAGGGAATGGATCAGGAGGATGTTCCATTGGCCTTTGAAAGATACGCCACCAGCAAAATAAAGAGAGCGGAGGATCTTTATGCCATTCATACATTAGGGTTTAGGGGGGAGGCCCTGCCGAGCATTTCTCAGGTCTCTAAGATGACTCTTCAAACCAGGACGCGTGACTCCCTCATCGGAACGAAAGTGATCTGTGAGGGAGGGGAGATAAAGAGTGTTTCGGAGACAGGTTTCCCCGTTGGGACGGAAGTGGAAGTCAAACAACTTTTCTACAATATTCCGGTAAAAAGAAAATTTTTGAAATCGATCCGTTCGGAACTTCGGTTTGCTTTGAGTCACTTTCTCCGATTGAGCCTTTCCCACCCCACGATTTCGTTTAGATTCATTCATGACGGCCGTGCCCTCCATGAACATGTCAAAACAGAGTCTCCTTTAGATCGAGTCGAGGCCATTTTGGGAAAAGAGGTTTATGGCCATCTTCAACCCATCGGGTTCGAACAGGGGAAAATCAGACTCTCGGGGTTTGCGAGCCTCCCGTCGTTTTCGAAGAGGAATGCAGAAGGCATCTATTTTTACGTCAACCAACGCTTTATCAAGGACCGGATGATTTACAGAGCTGTGTTGGATGCCTATCGGCATGTCCTTCCTATGAATCAATTTCCTGTTGTCATCCTCTTCATCACCCTTCCCCCGTCTTTCGTCGACGTGAATGTCCACCCCACCAAGTCTGAGGTGAAGTTTAAGGAGCCCGATCGAGTCTATCAGGCCGTTTTGGGCGCCATCCGAATGGTGCTTGAAGAGGATCCCTCTCGGTTAGAAGAAGTGGTTCCACGAGGGGCGACAGAGGAACGGGTTTATCGAGGGAGGGAGGAACCCTCTTTTTTTGGTCAAGAAACTCTGTCCCCTCCTTCCTCCTTCCTAAGAGGAGAAGAAAGAGGAATACTCAAGGTTCGGGATGGAGGAGGACTTTCGTGGGAAGTCGAGAAGAAATGGCCCTATGCCGTTCTGGGGCAAATCCAGGGAACCTATATTCTCTGCGAGGGAAAAGGGAGCCTGGTCTTTATCGACCAGCATGCCGCCCATGAGAGGATTCTCTTCGAAAAGTTTAAGAGAAAATTTGAAAACGGATCGGTGATCTCAGAAAAGTTACTCCTTCCGATCTTGATCGAACTGTCTGCGGAAGAATCGTGTACCCTCGATTCCGCTGGGGAGGCATTGAAGGAGATTGGGTTTGAAATTGAGCCTGCTGGCGAGAGGCTATTTGCCATCCGATCTGTGCCTTCTTTCATCGACCCAAAGGATCCAAAAGAAATGGTCAGAGGGATATTGGAAGAGCTCTCTTTTTTGGAAAAAGAGGGGAGGGGGAAGGAAACGATTCTCACCCTTCTGGTCACGTTGGCTTGTCATTCTGCCGTTCGAGGGAACTCTATGTTGAGAAGAGAGGAGATAGATAAGCTGGTCGAGGATCTCACTCCCTTCCATGCTTCTACTACCTGCCCGCATGGGCGGCCCATCTTTTTTTTCTTTCCCTTGGATGAATTGAAAAAACAGTTCAAGAGAAAATGATTATTGAAGTTGGTGTCTTGCCGGCAACGGAGGGCCCGCGTTGTTCAGGTTGTCTCTTATACCTAGGGAGAAAAAATTCTTTGCCCTTTTCGAGCAGGGGACGCGGAATGCGGTCAAGATAGCTCAGCAGCTATAAGGATATGGTGTCTATCTGGGAGAACGTCAAGGAAAGGGTGGGGGTCATCAATGACCTGGAGCACCAGGGAGATGCGATCACCCATCAAATTTTTGACCAGTTGCACCGCTCCATTATTACGCCGTTCGACCGGGAGGATATCGCTCTTTTAGCCCATTCCCTCGACGATGTCGCTGACTTCATTCACGCAGCAGCGGATGCCATGCTCCTCTATAAAGTCGAATGCCCGACGAATAGGGCCAAAGAGTTGGCGGATCTCGTTGTGCAAGCAGTGGTCGAAGTCGAAAAGGCGATCTCCGAAATGCACGACCGTGTAGGGAGAAAGCAGCTTCTCAAGAGATGTGTAGAGATCAATCGCCTGGAAAACTTAGGGGATATCGTTTATCGCTCGGCAATGGCTGAGCTGTTCGATGACTCAGCAAATTATGCGACGCTTATCAAGTGGCGCGAAATCTACAACCATATGGAGAGTGTCATCGATAGGTGTGAGGATATAGCCAACATACTGGAAGGCGTGGCTATAAAATATGCCTGACCCTGGGTCTAACGTTGTTTCCACCATTGATGCTCCAACTCCGGCCGTCTCCGCCCCTGTCTTTTCTCCTTGAGGGTAACGATGGATTTGTTATTCATCGTTGTTATCATAGCGATCGCTTTGGTCTTCGATTTTACCAACGGAATGCATGATGCTGCCAATTCTATCTCCACGATCGTCTCCACGAGGGTTCTATCGTCCAGACAGGCAGTGGTGTGGGCGGCATTTTTTAATTTTGTGGCTTTTCTTATATTTCACACCACGGTGGCCGAAACAATCGGTAAAGGAATGGTTGATATTAGGACAATCACGTCAACGGTGGTTCTCGCGGGGCTCGGGGGGGCTATTTTATGGAACCTGATTACTTGGTATTTTGGACTTCCGAGTAGTTCTTCTCATGCCCTCATTGGCGGATATGCCGGAGCTGCTGTCGTAAAGAGTGGGCTGGGAGTGATTATTGTGGGTGGTTGGTACAAGACGTTGATTTTTATCGTCTTGGCGCCCATGATTGGTTTATGCTTAGGGTTTGTTCTAAAGATTATTACAGCATGGATCATCTATAAACAAAGGCCAGCTGTGGTCAGTAAGTGATCGCGGGTTTTGCAACTTTTTTCTGCGGCTCTCTATAGCCTGGGCCACGGCGGCAATGATGCGCAAAAAACCATGGGCATCATTGCCAGTCTTCTCTTTGCCGGGGGATTGATCCACGAATTTAAAATACCTCTCTGGGTTGTTCTGAGCGCCCACGCCGCTATTGGATTGGGCACCTTGAGTGGGGGTTGGCAGATTGTTAGGACCATGGGTCAGAAGATTACGAAGTTAGAGCCAGTTGATGGTGTTTGCGCTGAGACATCGGCTGCTTTTAGCATTTTCTTGGCTACCCATTTGGGGGTTCCTGTGAGCACGACTCATGTGATCACTGGCGCTATATCGGGCGTAGGCTCTGCAGTTCGTTTTACCGCGGTGCGCTGGGGTGTGACGGTTCGCATTGTCTGGGCCTGGATTTTCACCATTCCGACAGCCGCTTTATTGGCCGGCCTGATCTATTTTTTGTGCGGAATGCTCGGCTTGAAATGATAGAGAATTCTTGAGATGGATTCAGGCTTGCAAACGTGAGTTATTTGCACTCGGTCTTGCCGTACAGAACGAGGCTGTAGGCTGAAGCAGATTCGGAGGAATGGGCATGGAGACGAGAACGACTTTTCACAAACAATTACAGGAGGTCGAAGAGGATGTACTCGCGATGGGCGACATGGTAGCCAAAGCGATAGACCGCGCTATCGAAGCCTTGAAGAAGCGGGATTTGACTCTGGCGCACCAAATCATTGCTGACGACAACCAGGTTGACAAGCAGCGATACAGCATCGAAGACAAATGCATCGAACTCATCGCCACGCAACAGCCTATGGCCAGCGACCTGCGCATTATCGTGGCCGTTCTCAACATCATCGTAGAGCTGGAACGAATCGGCGACTACGCCGATGGCATCGCCAAGATTGTCATTATGGTTGGCGATGAGCCCCCCCTGAAGCCGTTAATTGATATCCCGCGGATGGCAGAGATAACGATTGAGATGATCAATAGCAGCATCCATTCTTTTGCCAGGCGAGATGTCGAATTGGCGATGCGGGTCGTCAGCATGGATAGTGTCGTGGACGGTCTTTATGACCAGGTCTTTCGGGAGCTTCTCACCTTCATGATGGTCGACCCCAAGACGACGAACCGTGCCACCCGCCTCATCTGGGTAGCCCACAACCTCGAGCGTGCGGCGGACCGGGCCACGAATATCTGCGAACGCGTTGTGTTCACGGTGACAGGAAGGATGGAGGAAATAGGGGCTTCGAAGTACTAGTGGCGTAACAGAAGAATATCACCATATTTCATAACGATCTTTTGGAGGTTTTACGCAGAGAGCCAGCATTTCAATCATAGCGTTAAATATGTGCAACGAATAGCCAATAGAGAGTGGGATATCCCTTCAACCCAGCTCAGAATCCACCTCGTGATTCAAGCCGTATTTTTCCAACCTGTAACGCATCGAACGGAAATTAATATGCAGAAGCTCCGCTGCCTTCTTCTTCACCCCTTTCGTCCTATCCAGCGCTTTCAGCAGGAGACGCCTTTCAAGATCCTCCACCATCTTTTCAAGGTCAATTCCCTCATTTGGAATTTCGATGTCAACCGGCCCCTTTTTCAAAAGAGGCTGTTCGCTTAAATAGGATCGCAGATTGTGCGGTGTGAGTTCTTGGTTACCCTCGAGAGCCACCGCTCTTTCGATAATATTTTGAAGTTCTCTCACGTTGCCCGGATATTCATAATTCTGTAAAATTTGGAGTGCCTCCGGAGAAATCCTCAAAATGGCTTTACTTAATTCTTGAGAATACTTTTTCAGAAAATGGTCGGCCAGGATTTGGATGTCTTCTTTCCGATCCCTTAACGGGGGCAGTTTGATCTGAATCACATTGAGTCGATAAAATAAGTCTTCCCGAAAACGTTTTTCTTTCACCGCCTCTTCGAGGTCTTTATTTGTAGCAGCGATAATTCGGACATCTACCCGGATGTCTTCTGTCCCGCCCACTCTCTTAAATTCTTTATCTTGCAAAACTCGTAGCAATTTCACCTGCATGAGGAGAGGCAATTCGCTGATCTCGTCCAAAAAGATCGTCCCCTCATCAGCTACTTCGAACAATCCCTTTTTGGTAGCAATGGCATCGGTGAACGCCCCTTTCATGTGGCCAAAGAGTTCACTTTCGATGAGGGATTCCGGGATGGCACCACAATTTAGTGTCACGAAAGGTTTCTCCTTCCGGGGGCTATTATAATGGATCGCCTTCGCCACCAATTCTTTGCCCGTTCCACTTTCTCCAGTAATCAAAATATTTGTTTTGGTAGGAGATACCTTCTCCAAAAGATCATACAAAGCCGCCATTTTAGGACTTTGTCCGATAATATTCCCAAAATGAAAGCGGTCTCTGACCACCTGTTTTAAAAGAATGTTCTCCTTCTGGAGATTCTTTTTCTCCAATGCATTCTTGATGATTAATTTGATCTCTTCTACCTTGAAGGGTTTCGTGATGTAATCGTAAGCCCCTTCTTTCATCGCCTTGATAGCCGTATCCGCAGAAGCATAAGCGGTGATCATGATCACAACGGTTTCCGGGGCGTTGGCTTTAATCTTTTTTAATGCAGAGATTCCATCCAGCTTCGGCATCCGGATATCCAGCAGGACCAAGTCAAAGAGATCGTTGTCGACCAATTTGGCGACTTCTTCTCCATTCGAGGCGATTGAAACTTTGTACCCTTCCTTTTTTAGCATGATGTCTAAGAATTCCCTCATGCTTTGTTCATCATCGGCCACTAAAATTTTGTCCTTGATCATTCTGATTTCCTCTTTTTATTCGACAGGAAGAAAAACGGTAAAGGTAGACCCTCTGCCCAATTCACTATCCACTTTGATCAATCCATTATGGTTCTCGATGATTTTATGGACGATCGAAAGACCCAATCCCGTTCCGTTTTCTTTGGTCGTAAAAAAAGGCTCAAAGATTTTTCCCTTCTCCTCCGGAGAAATCCCATTTCCAGAATCGGCGATGGAAATCCTTACCCATTCCTTTTCTCTCACCTGGGACGAGACGGATAAGTTGGTAACTCCCAGAGCATTCCCTTTGTCTAACTGAACCTGAATCTTTCCTCCATTGGACATCGACTGGGCGGCATTGATGAAAAGGTTCCAAAAAACTTGTTTCATTTGGTCGGGGTCGATCCCTACCCGTATTTCCTCCTGACGGTTTGGCCGCAGAACTTGGATCCCGTCATGGAAAAAAGGGGAACGGATGAGCAGGTCAACGGTTTCTTGGAGAACCCTTCCTATCGGGTACAGGATTTTATGGCATTGAGGAGGTTGTGCAAAGAGCAGGAAGTCTGTGATCAGGGCGTTCAGTCTCTCCGATTCCCTCAAAGTGATCTCCATCAGATGATGTTGGGAGTCATCCAGCGTGAGCTCGCTTTTTAACATCTGAATGGATCCGCTCAAGGATGCCAAAGGGTTTCTAATTTCGTGTGCCATTCCCGCTGCCAGCGCCCCAACAGCTGCCATCTTGTCTACTCGTTTCATCTGTTCTTCCATCTCTTTGAATTTTGTAATGTCCTGAAAAATCAGGGTATGGCCAATCAGCGATCCCTCTGGGTCGGTTAAAGGAGAGATGGAAAATCCAAGATAAATTTTTCTTCGGTCGTGATTCGTCAAGAGAGTTTCATAACGCTGGTAGTCAGAGGAGGACTCTGAGACTTTTCTTTTAACCTGTTCGACCACCTCATTAATTTTTGGAAACAAATCATAAATGGAAGTATCTTTTAAGGACTCTTCATTCCGGTTCAGGATCTTCTCAGCAGTTCGATTCAAAAAATTGATGTTTCCGTTAAGGTCGATTGTCAGAAGACCGCTGTCCAGGCTCTGAATAATATTTTGATTGAACGCCTCTAGTTGATTGTAATCTACCTGCTTCTGGATGAGTTCCTTTTTCTTTTTCTTCAATTCTTCTGATATGGCACCGCTCAGGAAAGCCACAATATAAAAAGCTGCCATGTAAATGATCAACGAATAGAAGATTTGACTGACGTCGTAAATCGAAGAGACACCTAATGGATTGATCCAATGGTGTAGTTGGAGTAACAGGAGAAGACCGTAAAGGAGCGAGGAGAGGGAGGCTGAAAAGAGAGCCCCTCGCTTATAAAAAATCGTGCTGCTTGCAATGATCGAGAAAATATATGTAACGGGGAAAAAGCTTCCTTTCCCGCCGGTAAAATAGATCAAGCCAGTGATAAAAAAATGATCAATGACAATTTGGGAAAACGCAAATCGGTAGGGGTCTCTAATTTTTGTTAGGAGGAGTGCATAGACGATCGTCACCACGTAAAACATACCTATGAAATAATAGAGACTGTTGGTCAAAGGGATGAAAAAATATTGTTTCTTAGAAAGTTGGAAAAGCAAGGTGATGGTGAGAAGAAGGGTGAGGATGATGATACGACCCAACATCAACCCCTTCACAGTTTTTAACATTTTGGGGCGTGTATCAATTGGAGTGGTTGAACGTGTGTCCATTCAATTCTACCATCTAACAGGACGAAATTTAGCCTACCGCAGAGGCCATATTGAAAATGGGAAGATACATGGCGATCACAACGCCTCCGATCACGACTCCTAAAAAACACATCAGAAGCGGTTCAAGAAGAGAGGTTAAATTGGCCACTGCCACATCCACCTCTTCCTCATAAAACTCTGCAATTTTAGACAACATGGAATCCAAGGCACCAGTAGATTCTCCAACCGAGATCATTTGGATGACCATAGGAGGAAAGATACTACTTCGGCCCAACGGCTCTGCTATGGTCTCCCCTTCCCGAATGCTGGCCCGCGCATTGAGAATGGCGTTCTCAATGGTCTTGTTCCCCGCGGTTCTTGAAACAATCGTTAGCCCGTCTAAGATAGGAACCCCGCTGCTGACAAGAGTTCCCAACGTGCGAGAGAACCGAGCCACAGCAATCTTTCTAATCAACAGTCCAAATACGGGCAATTTTAAAACAATACGGTCAATGACAGACTTTCCATTTTGTGTTTGATAATATTTTTTAAACAGATAAAAGAAAAGGATCAGGGCCGGGATAACAATCAGTATATATTTCTTGACCATTTTACTTAGCGTGACGACGATTAACGTCGGTAGGGGTAAAGCATTCCCGGCAGATTTAAACATCGTTTCAAAAACCGGGATGACGAAGATCATTAAGATCATCACGACAATGACAGCCACGGCTATAATGGTCGCTGGATACACGAGCGCTGATTTAACTTTCTTCTTAAGAGCCTCTGACTTTTCTATGTAGCTGGCAAGGCGGTTCAAAATATTGTCCAAAATTCCTCCCTCTTCACCTGCAACGACGAGGTTCGTATACAGTTCATTGAACGTTGCGGGATGCTTCTTAAGGGCTCCAGCAAAGGTGGAGCCTCCTTCCACATCTTCTTTAATTCCCCGGAGGATATCTTTGAAGGTTTTGGTTTCTTGCTGGGAGGAAAGAATTTCCAAGGATTGAACTAAGGGTAATCCCGCGTCGATCATGGTTGCCAGTTGCCGTGTAAAAATAGCAACTGATTTTTGTTTCACTTTCTTCTTGAAAGGTAAAGAGATGTTGATCTCTTTTCCCTTGGAACTGATTTTGGTGGGGATGATATTCTGTTGTCGAAGGTGGATGCGAACAGCCGCCTCGCTGGGACCTTCCATCTCTCCCTTTTTGACGGCTCCCTTGGCTGTCTTTCCTTCCCATTTATAAACTGGCATAATGTGTCCCCCTTGTCTTGAAACTAAGAGTTCTTTTCACGGTAAAGTAAGGAATCAGCGTTTATGATTGCCGAAACTCGTATCGATGCAAGAAACTGGGGAACGAAACTCGAAAACTGAGTCTTGATCGATGAACCTCGATACAGCTTCGACACCGATAAACGTAACCTTCATTGTAACGAAGCGGCCTTTTGGTTAACCATAACCATATCGGACCTAATCCAAAAAAGGGTTTAGGCAGTCCTGGCTGGTCTCTCCTTCCTCACCATTGTGGTAGCGGAACTGGAAAGCATCTGCCGAAATTCATCAGGATTGTGGCTTCGCTCCGTGGCATCCTCCAGGGAGATGACACGGTGTTCCACAAGCGAAAAGAGCGCCTGGTTCATCGTTTGCATCCCGAATTTTGACTGCCCAACTTGCATCGATGAATAGATCTGTTGAATTTTATCTTCTCGAATAAGGTTTCGAATTGCCGGGTTCGGAATCATCACCTCCATCGCTAAGGCACGGCCCTTGCCCCCTATCTTTGGAATAAGCTGCTGGGCTAACACCCCTTCTAAAACAAAAGACAGTTGTGTCCGTATTTGAGTTTGTTGATGAGGAGGAAACACATCGATGATACGATTGATCGTTTCCACAGAAGAATTCGTATGCAGAGTGGCAAATGTCAGATGGCCTGTCTCTGCACAGATGAGGGCTGCCTCAATTGTTTCCAGGTCCCTCATCTCGCCGATGAGGATAATATCCGGGTCTTGCCGTAAAATGTGTCGAAGGGCAGCGGCAAAACTCTTTGTATCTTGGTTTACCTCTCTTTGATTGACAATGCATGTCTTATGACGGTGA
>DATHCH010000138.1:0-4305 GCA_035319625.1 Thermodesulfobacteriota bacterium | reverse complement strand
GTCGAGAAAATGTTTTAGGACAATCCCTTTCTCTGATAGGATAGCAGTGAGATTAATTTTTTGATTCCACTTGAGGAGTTCTTTCAGGTAGATGTCGAAAGCCTTTATCGCTTTTTCATCCAAATCAACTCCAAAAGCCTTCCCCCCTTCGATAAGAATTTTCTGATTTTCGATCTCCAATTTTTCCACTCAAACAATCACAGTAAGGCCGAGCTGGGAGAAATCTTCATCAAAACTCAGGCAGACGATATCTTCAAGAACGGTCTTTGCGACCACATAAGAGACGGCATCACAAAAAGAGAGCCTTTTGTCTTTACAGAAGAGACGAAAGATCTGTTCGGCCTCTTCGCGAACGGAGTCGTCATAGTGAACAATATTAAGAACCGGTTTCATCTCGTCGAGGAACCGAATCGCTGCCTTTGAGCTAAAGCGATAGAGCAGAAGGGTGGCCGTCTCACTGATGATATCCCATGTGGTCAGGAGGAAAATGTTCTGATCTAACACTTCTTTTAAGATTTGGCCTGCCCGCTCGTAGTTGACATCCTTGGGGTAGAGGGAGGCGAAGAAAAACGAAGTATCACAGAAGGCTCGACGGTTTGGGAATTCTATCATCGGTTTCCTTGAGAATAAAGATAGTTATTCACTCTTTTAGAAATCGGCTCTTTGGATTTTCCCTTGATAGGGAACGACAGCTTTTGCCTAAGATGAACCAACTTCCGGACGGCCTCTCCTGGTTGCACCATCGTCCTGGCGGAGCGAATCTCAGCGATGGTTTCATTGCGAACCGTAATCTTGAAAACGGCTTCAGGATTTTTCTGTATTTCTTTAATCATTCTTGGAAGATCCTTCCTTGCGTTGCTGATGGAAACGATGTTTTTCATAGATCACTCCTCGAAGGGGTACAATCTGGACAAATTGTACAAATTTAATCCAAGGAAGTCAAGGACAGAAGAAAGGGGGGATGGCGTGTGGCCAATATTGATCTATCTTTTCAAAATTGCTATGATGCAGGCATATTCTTATCCCATATCTCAGCCGCTATGGATCGAACCAAAGCACAAGCGAAAGTCCGGCAACTCGTTGAAAAATTCCGCCGCGAACAGGCTGCGGGGGCCATCGGTCAGTATAATGAATCCGAGACCAAGACAGGTTTTATTGAGCCTCTCCTCCAGGGCCTAGGATGGAATACGCAAGATCGGAATGAAGTTGGACTGGAAGAAAAAATCTCCGGCGGGCGCGTAGATTACTCACTCAAGATTAAGGGTTCTCCAAAGATCTATATCGAAGCTAAGCCTCCCCGTACAAAACTCACCAAGCCGCAAACGACTTCCCAGGCCATCACCTATGGTTATAACAAACGCTCCGTGCCTTGGGTCCTTCTGACCGACTTTCAGGAACTTCGCCTTTTTGATGTCACTATCCGGCCCAACAAGAGAAACCTTGAGGCAGGTCTCAGGCTGGATCTCACCTATGACCGCTTTATAGAGAGCTTTGACGACCTTTGGCTTCTGTCTAAAGAATCTGTCGAATCTAGCTTACTGGACCGCTCACTTCTTTCCAAAAAGCTGGATCGCCTACGTCGTCCCGTGGATAAGGAAATCCTGGAGGACATGAAGCGCTGGAGGGAAATTCTGGCTAAAGATATCTACAAAAATCATCCGGACATGACGGAGGACCACCTCAAAGACAATGTCCAGCGGATCCTTGACCGGATCATCTTTATTCGCTCCTGTGAAGACAGGGGACTGACCTATGGCGAAACGTTGCAAGAAATGGTGGCCCAACGGCGAGACGACATTGGCACAGCCTTTATGCCAACCCTTAAGGCTGTGTTCCGTCGCTATGACCGTGACTTTGACAGCGAGCTTTTCGACCAACATACCTGCGAAGACCTCGCGATTGATTTTCCAGCTCTAAAAGAAGTCATCTTAGAAACATACGACCCTTACCTCTTTGATGCCATCGGTGTTGAGGTGTTGGGCAATATTTATGAGCAGTACCTTGGTTTTGTCCCCCGACTCACCGAGAAGCGAGTCAAGTATGAGCCAAAGCCGGAAGTGAGAAAAGCGGGCGGCATCTTCTATACACCAGAGTATATCGTGGATTACATTGTGAAGAATACACTTGGCCGATTCCTCTCTGAGCGAAAACCAAAGCAGATTCAAATGCTCAGAATCTTAGACCCTGCGTGTGGGTCTGGTTCTTTTCTCATTCGGGCTTATAGAGAGATGGAAGCTTATTATCAGGATCTCAAAAAACAAGCATGGGAGAAACGGCAAAAAGTGTTATCCAAGGTCTATGAAGACCAATCGGAGTTTTCTTTTGACGAAGGATCACAGGAATCCCGTTGGGAACTAAATGTATTCGATAAGCGAAAGGTTGTCCTCAACCACCTATTTGGCGTAGACCTCGATGAGCAGGCAGTTGAGGTAAGCCGCCTGAGCTTGATGCTTAAGATGCTTGAGAGGGAGCATGGCATTATCCCAGGTCGAGCAGTATTGCCCACACTGGACCACAACATTAAATGCGGGAACAGCCTTATCTCTGGAGACGTACTCAAACTCCAGAGCTTTTTTAAGGAGGACTGGGTCAAAACAAAAGAGTTTGACTGGGATGTTCGTTTCCGAAAGATTGTTAAAGAGGAAGGTGGATTTGATATCATCATTGGCAATCCGCCCTATGTCCGTATTCAGACGCTTCCTCAAGACCAGGTGGGCTTTTTTAGCAAGAATTATGTCTCGGCTACGGGTAATTACGATATCTACACACTTTTTGTCGAGCGAGGGCTGCGCCTCCTCAAACCTGGCGGCATCCTCGGATTCATTCTCCCTCACAAATTCTTCCAGGCTGCTTATGGCCAGGGATTAAGAAAGCTCATCGCTGGACAAAAAGCCCTTATGGAAGTCGTGAACTTCAGGGATAATCAAATATTTGAAGAGGCCAGTACTTACACGTGCCTCCTTTTCCTTCAAAGAGGGAAAGAGAGGACGTTTAAGTACTCCGAAGTTGCAAAGCTGGAAGATCCAGAAAAGCAGCTCCAAACTATTCGAGAACATGAGGAATACTACGATGACCGAATGCGGATTGGGAAAATTCTGAAGAAGCAAGTCAGTGAGGCACCTTGGAGCTTTAGTTTTGGGGAGGAAGCGGAGCTTTTGGAAAAATTAGGAAACATCGGGACTACCCTGGGAGACGTTTCTAAAAGAATCTTTCAGGGAGTGATAACAAGCGCCGACACAGTTTTCCTATTCAAAGAGTTTGAGTCAGTTGGGAAATCAAAAGTAAAGGTTTATTCCAAAGAATTGCAGGAGAAAGTAGTTCTTGAAGCAGATATCTTGAAACGTGTTGTTCGAAGCGGCGACATCGGCCAGTATTACGCTCAGCCCACCTGCTTGGTCTTATTCCCATATAAGATCGAGAAAGATCAGGCACGTTTACTCCTTAGGGAGGAGATTGAATCCCATTATCGTTTATCCTGGGTCTATCTTAAGCAATGCAAGAAGGTCCTGGAAAGTCGAGAAGGGGGGAGGTTTAGAGATGATGAATGGTATAGATTTGGGAGGACTCAAAATATAGGGATGTGGGAACAACCCAAGATACTTGTTCCTTATATGATCACGAGACTCTCAGCTTATCCTGATTCTGAAAACCATTACTATTTTGTCAACGTAACTACTGGAGGATACGGGATTCTGGTCAATGATAATAAAGTTTCCATGTCCTATTTAACAGCTCTCATGAATAGCCGCCTGCTGGATTTCCATTTAAAGAAAATAACTACAAACTTCAGAGGGGGCTATTTCGCCGCTAATAAACAGTATATTGAACAACTTCCGATCCGCATCATCGATTTCAGCAATCCAAAAGAAAAGATGCTGCATAACGGCCTTGTGACGCTCGTCGATGTGATGGTTGACTTGAGGAAGCGAGAACGAGCAGCCAAAGGCCATGAACTTGAATTGGTGAATCGTGAGATCGAGAAGACCGCGCGTGAGATTGATGAAAGAGTGTACCAGCTGTACGGAATAACGGAAAGAGAGAGGGAGTTAGTGGAGAAAATCTGTCACTTGTAAGTCCAGAATGCGGAAGATAGAAATACGAAAGCCTATGTTTATTATCTAAGCCTTGGACGAAAGACGTTCATCTTATGACCAAAGCCAAAATCCATTTTGTCTGTCAGTCCTGCGGATACGAGGCTCCAAAATGGCTGGGAAGGTGTCCGGGATGTCAGGAATGGAATACTTTCGTTGAAGAGCGGGTTATTGAGGAGAAAGCTCCCGAACGAGACCTCTTCGGTTTTGAGAT
>DATHCH010000137.1:0-7065 GCA_035319625.1 Thermodesulfobacteriota bacterium | reverse complement strand
TTTCTCGAGGCTGTCAGCACGGCCTGTTCTAAGGCCTCGATGATCACCTTCCGGTCGATCCCCTTATCCTTTCCCACCTGATCAATCACATAATTGAGATTGGACGGCATAACTCATCTCTCCCTTTCTCAAAGGAAGCCCTCGTCCCCCGAGGACTGACGGGCTCCCCCCCACCCTTCCCTCCCCCTCGAGGGGGGAGGGTTAGGGAGGGGGTGATGTAACTTTCCTTATATCCTTTACATTGATTTCCGAGCATGCTCCTTGAGGAGCAGGTCCGGGTCAACCTCCAAGTTGGCTTTTGCCACATTAGAGAGAGGGATCTGAAAGATCCCTCCCTCCACTTCCATTTCAATCCGGTTGGCGGAAACCCCCAGAAGCCTTCCCTTGAATTGCCGACGATTCTGAATGGGATCCAGGGTTTTCACTTTGATCAAACTGTGGCGATATTTCATGAAGTCTTTTTCGGTTTTCAACGGACGGGTAAGACCTGGAGAGGAAACCTCCAACGTGTAAGGAATTTGTATGAAATCCTCCACATCCAGGCTCCTTCCGACTTCTTGGCTAATTCGGGTGCAATCGTCAAGGGTAACCCCTCCATCCTTGTCCAGGTAGAGGCGAAGGACCCACCCTTTCGATTCTCTTCGATACTCGACATCTACCAACCCCATTCCTTCATCCGAAATAATGGGATCCGCTATCGCACGGACTCGATCCACAATCTCCTTCTCCATCCTCTCTGCCTTTATGATGCACGTTTCTTAAAAAAAAAGCGGGCAAACAGCCCGCTTTTTCAGCAGACCAACGGATCTAATGTTAATATACTATAACCCGCTCTGAAATGCAAGAAAAATCTTAACCCATCCTAAAAAGATTTCGCTCACGATGGTATCGAATTTTTCTCGGTTGATCAAAAGGTTAACTCTCCTCTTTGAGAGAAGAAGTTTGACTCGAGCTAGGGCCTCGAAGAGATTCTATTTCCCTCTCCAGCATCTCCATCTTCTTCTGGTTTTTGCGAAGGGACCTTTTGAGCTGAAACCGCTGAACCATGTCACCCACCCCGCCGATCAAGACTCCCAGGAAAATGGAGCAAAGAACGACCAGAAAAATAGGGAGCGGGACTCTTGGAACCTCAAACCATGGATGACTCTCCCACGGAAAAGCGAAGCGAAGTACGACCTCACTTCGATTCTGGATAGAAAAAATGATTGCCACGAAAAAGCCCAACATCCAAAAGAGCGTTTTGACCCATCTCATTTTTTCATCCTCCCTTCTGGGCTCTCTTTTTCCGCGTTAGATCAGAAAAGGCAGAGTGAAGTCTTTGATACGTTTTCTCCAAATATTCGGGGACTACCTTCGTTTCCCCTAACACCGGCATAAAGTTGGTATCTCCTGCCCAGCGCGGGACAATATGGAGATGCACATGGTCTTCTCCGGCACCTCCTACTCTCCCAATATTTATCCCAATATTGAATCCATGGGGGCGGAAGCATGCCTTCAGCACCTTTATGGAAGCTCTCAATGAGTCGAAGAGTTCTTTTGACTCTTTATCGTCTAATTTCTCCAGGCCGAGGTAATGGCGCTTGGGGGCAATCATGAGATGACCGTTATTGTAAGGGTATCTATTCATGACCACAAACACGTGTTCGCCTTTATAGAGGATGAGGTTTTCTTTGTCCTTTTTCTCTTTCACTTTTCTGCAAAAGAAACATCCTTTCTTTTTCTCCCCCAAAATATAATCCATTCTCCACGGAGCCCAAAGATATTTCATCTCTCTTCATCCCTTCGCATCCGGGTTAAGAAGCCAACTCCAAATTGAGGTAGAGATAATCCTTCCAGGGATCTGGGGTTTCTTTGATCCCAAGGCTCATCGGCAAGAGGGGTATCCAGATGGGTGCCCGCGGCTTTCGGATCAACGACATCCCTGCTTCCTCAGGCGTCCTCCCACCCTTCTTGAGGTTGCATGCCGTGCAGCAGGTCACCACATTTGTCCATTCCGTTTGTCCGCCTTTGGAACGGGGAATGACATGGTCATAAGTCAACTCCTTTTGCTCAAAAGGAGACCCGCAGTACTGGCATTTTCCCCGATCCCGCACATAAAGATTCTGACGAGAAAATTTAACGATGGGAGTCTTTCTCTTGATAAAGCGGTTTAATCGAATCACCGCAGGCAGACGCAAGGAGAAGCTTACGCCACGAATCATGCGATCATATTCTTCGATGATCTCTACCTTTTCAAGCGTCACCATGATGATCGCTTTTTTCCAGGTCACGACCTTGAGTGGCTCAAAAGTGGAGTTAAGAAGTAAGGTCCATTCCATAGCTTAATCGAAAACCAAAATATCCCTTTGAATTTTGAGAAGATATAACGATTTTTGATCCAATTGTCAAGTATTTTGAGGAAAGGAAGAGTTATAAAGGGGGCCTACGTCTTTCACGAGTCTGCAGTTTTGGATAATACTGAAAGCTAATGATTATAAATGAAAATGAAAGGTCCCAGGTTTTCGTGTGGACTGGTATGAACTCTATAGCACGGCCCCCCTTCTTGAGCTTACCGTTTGATTGCACATCCGATACCTCGGCAAAAGTCAGATGTCAATAAGAAAGATTTTACCTTGACCCGTTCGAGTGACGGACGAAACTGTAACCCTATGGTAAGAGCGGAACTTAAAAGGGAAATCTTGTCCCCCAAAGGACAATTTTCATCCAGTTAGCACACTTTGTCACTTTTGAACATTATTTTTTGGAAAGCTCTTGTTGCCACAATAATAGCTTACCTTTTAATATCAATAAGTTATGCTCACTATGATTGCTGTTCTCCAATTGGCAAAAGAATTGCAGCGTAAAATTTGTATGATTCATTACCTTTTATTAAAAAACCTCTGCCTGTTCCTTGATCCATTTATTGCAATTCTTATGGCAATGATATGCAGGCTCAAATACGATGTCTGGATTCTACAATTTCCGAGATTTCGTTTAGCTTTAGGAACAAGCACGCAATGAATCGGACAAAAGAAACGGTGGTGGCTAGACTATACCTCATGAAGATTCATTTCCTCATTATCAAACTATTTATCGTCAAGGGATTTACTTATGCGATCATTAAAATACTTCATTAGAGCGATTTTCATCGGCGACCTGTTCTCCCTCACCATCCCCTCTCCCCCGGGGGCGAGGGTTAGGGTAAGCTTGAGGTGAGGATTTGACAATTCCGTTTTGGTTTGATACTCTTTTATTATAAACCGGTAAAAAAGGAGGAACTTTTTATGAAAGAATTCAAAAAGATTTTTCTGTTATTGCTGACCGTTTCATTGCTCATAGGCAGTCTTTATTCGACGGGGTGGGCTGGAGATAACCTAAAGAGAGATGATCCTGTGTCACAAGGATGGAGTCTCGTGGATTTGCTTGTTGCCAGACCCCTTTCAGTCCTCGCGGGGGTCGGGGGGAGCGCTATCTTTGTTGTCACACTTCCTTTTACTCTTCCTTCCGGAACTGCAAACGATGCGGCAAATATGTTTATCGTTCAACCCTTTCAATTCTCATTCAGGCGCCAAGTCCCGGACAAGGATATTTAGAAGACAGTAACTTCCAAGGGAAGGTGTTCAGAGATGATTCTTCTTTATTTTGAATCATCTCTATTCGTTTTCGCTTTTTACCAAATTTCCTTTACCTTAGATTCTTCCTTCAATTTGCGATGACAAAAAGGACAGACCCTTCCCTCCTGGATAAGCACTTCTTTCATCATCTCAATCAATTCGCTGTCGTCTAAGATCTGTTTGACGATATGGGGATGGGGCTTCCGATCATACTTGCGGTAAGGAAAACTGCTTTTCCCACTCATCTCTTCACTCCTTCACAGATTATTATATAATTAGTTTATTCGTTTGGCAAGGAATGAAATAGTCCATGTTTTTGGGGCTTCATGGATGGGGAGAGAGCTTGCTTGATGGAAATTGAGCGCTGAGAAGTTGTTTCAGTTTCTTCCGATCCTCCTCCAATATTTCAGTGAATTTTAATCCGTACCTGTACCCTTCCCAATTTTCCTCCTGGTGATAATCCTTCCATATGATTTCAGCTGAGGCCTCGAAGTTAGTCAACTGGAACCCCTTCGGGAACAAAACGGCAATATTTAACTTCGAGCCGATCAGTATATCTTTGACCGAATTGATGAGCAGGCCCATTTCACTCGCGTTAACAACAAGTCCTCCATGGGCGTAAGGGACATTCATCACCCGATAGTCCACGGGCAAGTCTAAGGACGCCCTTGGGTACTTCCTTCTCTCTTCGTGCGGAGTTTCCATGTCCATGCGTCGTCCCCCTAACCCTGTTAGGTCATTCTCTCATCCCATCTTCGGATGGGTCAAAGTGAACACAAAGCTTTGAACAGAAGGTTTCGAAGAGGCACCCCTCACACCATGGTTGGATAGGGAAACAATGGCCTCCCTCCTCCTCTCCCCTCCCCATCCACGCCATCGGCTCCTCGACCATCCAAGGATTCTGAGGAAAAGCGGCCTTTACAAAAGATTGAATTTTTATATCTCCCGTCGAACTCCTGCCCTGATAATATTCGGAATGGGGATCCACGATGCCTAACCGAGACGCGACCCTGTAAAGACCTTTTCCAATGGTGATGGGAGTATCGGAAAAATCGACTTCCACCGCGTCCCGAATCAATTCGTTGATCCACTGGATCGCCCTTCGGCTGCTCTGGTGATCCATATGAGGAATCACTTGAATGGACGCTTCCAAATCAGAGGCATTCCATTTATTTCTTTCAAGAATTGCATTTCCGATCCGCCGGATCTTTGGAAGTGCCCGACAAAATAAATCTCTCCATACTTCTCCCGATGCAAAGGGTGTCCCCTCAAGAGCCGGTATCTCACCCAGGGAAACATTTGGCTGGGCAATGAGTCCGAATACCCTCTTGGTGTTCTCCAATGCCTTGACAGACGGGTGCCCCTGCTCGAACCGGCAATGAACCAACAGGGTCAAGAGAGCATGAAACGAATCCTTAAATTCACCACCCTTTTGGCACTCCCCGAACCATGTCGAAAAAATATCATGCGGTTTTTCATAATAAGTCTTCACTGCATTTCTAAAAGATTCTATCCAGGCGAATGAAGGAGCTGCCTCTTCCTCCGCAGTCTCTTCCTCCTCCGCCTCTTCTTCTTCGGGGATCTCCGTGACACCCTCTGGCAACTGAGGGGCGTCTTGAGGTTTGGATGCGCTGAGAAGCGGCGTTTCATCGACTTCCGTCTCGTCAGAAGCTAGCTCTATGTCCCCTAAAACCGCGTCTTCCTCTGTCTCGTTTTCCATCTCCGCCGGTGCAGACGAATCAGATCCCATCGAGGTTTCCTGCCCAAAGGCTCCTTCCGGTTCCTCCTCCCCTAGGTGACCATCTTTTTCAAGCTCACTCAAAGAAGTTTCCAAGACTTTTTCCAAAGGCTCAAGGGTCGGGGAAAAAGAGGAGGGGGCGGTCTCCCTCGGATTCTCCTTCTCTTTTGTGACGATTATCTTTTCCGCAGGTCTGGTGAGACTAATGGCCTGGGCCCTCTTTCCAAATTCTGTTGACATCCGGGGAGAAGAAAGATGACGTTCCTCTCCTGTCGGCACCTCGATCCACTCCCTCTTTCTCCTTTTGTCAACGGCTGGGATGGGCTGCCCCGAAGCATTCTTAAAGGCGATGGAAATCCTCTTAACGAAAAGGTCTCCCTCGAAGATTAACTTAAAGGGTGAGGCTTCTCCTGATGGGAGCGGATTAATGGCAAGGGGAGTTTCTTCAAAGGCGATGAATTCGTCAAGGTCTTCAAAAAGTTGAACGAGGACCCAGGTGTCGGTTAAAGTCTGATCCGATATATTTTTCGCCCTTCCCGTAACGCTCCATGCTCCCCTTTGTGTCCTTCGGAGAGAGTAAGACTCTAAGGCCAGTTGATGGGGGGTCAATTCCTGAAATTCGAGAGAGAGGGGAGGAAGGTTTCTTCTCTCTTCAACCGAGACCCTTGCCCCGAAGGACCTGAGCGTCTTGGCGAGTGCATCAGCTTTCTTAAAAGAGATATTTTTTTTGAGGATGATGGGGGAACCGTCAACGATCTTTCTTAAGAGGGGAAAGGGGATACTATAGTTTTTAGATAGATTACGACAAAAGGAGCCCTTTTCTTCTTCAGTGTTATCCCCGATACCCATGAGGAGGACTCTGTATCTCCCTTCTTCTTGATTCAATCTGACCATGATGTTCCTTTTCCGCCGAGCAGATTTCCCTAAAGCATGTCAAGGGAGATTTTCAGTCATCTTCTGTAAGATGAGAACCTTAGGATCCTCTCTCAGCGATGCCCAATCGGGGCAGGTTCATGTCCGTCTCCTTATTCTTAAATAATTTTTTGAAGTAGGTCAACTTATTTTTGTCCAACCCTATGGCCTTCAAGAGGAGATTCCTTCAGTTCCCCACTTCTTTCAGCAGAGTCGTCAATTGAGTAAAGTCTCTTTGATCAATCTGTTGAAATTGCAATCCATACCGGTGCTCGCCCCAACTTTCCCTGGCAGCTAAATCACACCAAACGACTTTTGCCACCGCCCGAATGGTATCCAGCTCCAAGCCCCTCACGTATAATATCTCGATTTTCAATAAGGCGCCTAACTCGATCCTCTCGGGCAAATAGACGAGCAATCCACCCTCGCTCGCATTCGCCACCATGCCTCCTAGGGCCTTTTCTCCGTCAGCCCGGGAATAATTGAGGGGCAGTTCGACACTAAACCTCGGATATTTCCTCTTTTCAATGGCAAGGACGCCCATTTTGGTTTGTGAACCGGATCGCTTCGTTTGATTGAATTTATCCATTTTTAGTTAGGCTCCTCGTCGGTAATATCAAATATAATGTGCATTTTTAATACCATTTATCTTCTTTTTTCTAATATGAAGCACCTGTTTATTCCTGATTTTGGTCAATATTTTACCAGATATAGCTAATTTTTTGTATGAAATTGCATGTGAGGGCGATACCAAATCCAATTATTTTCTAGCCTTTTTCACAAATTGTCAGATTTATCACCTCGATAAAGGATATTGGAAAC
>DATHCH010000136.1:0-16695 GCA_035319625.1 Thermodesulfobacteriota bacterium | reverse complement strand
AGAGGGATCTAAGCGGAAAAAGGCAAATGAAATCGATGCTGCCCTTGTGGGAATTGATTTACCGGTAGACGTAATTGTTGTCACCCCGGAGGAGTTAGAAAGGCAGAAGGATCAAATCGGGACAATTATTTACCCGGCTCTGAAAGAAGGGAAAGTGCTCTATGAAAAAGCCGCCTAAACCCGAGAAAGATTTCCGTGCCTGGATCAAGAAAGCGGAAGGCGATCTTAAAACTGCTGAACACACTTTAACTTTGAAGCAAAACTGCCCTTTTGATACCGTTTGTTTTCATGCGCAGCAATGTGCAGAGAAGTACCTTAAGGCATTTCTTGTGTATAGATCAATTGATTTCCCTAAAACGCACGATATCAGGCTTTTAATGCAAAGAGTACCTGCTGATGTCAGACTGGGTGTTTCCATCGAGGAAGTTATTCCTCTGAATCGATATACGATCGAAGCAAGATACCCTGGTGACTGGGAGCCCTTTGACAGAGAAGAAGCTGAAAAAGCCGTATCAATTGCTCTGAAAGTCCGTGAGGCGGTAAGAGCAAATCTCCCGATAGCACGGAAGAAATAATGGAACCCTGGTACAAAGTGGCAATGCCGAGAGGGTCAGTTGCTCCGCTCCTTGAGCTTACTATTTGAGGCCGTTATTTTCTGATTAATAAATCTGATCCGGGAAGGTGTTGATCTTGAGATCTTTCTCCAGCATTTTATACATTTTGGGGCTTTCCCATTCCTCATCGAAGACCTCGGCGAAAATCCCGTCATAGATGGCCCAACTCCTGCCTCGAACGGTTTTGTCCATTCCTTTTCTCCGAAAAGGAGTGGAATCATCCAGCTTTTCGTGGAGCAGCCCCCCCGGCTGGAATTCTTTGTGGATCTTTTCCATCATCTTGCCGCCTCTGAAGTAAGTAAATCCGTGTCTCTCCCACAGGATGGCATTGTGATAGAAAAAGGCTCCCATGGTGATGGTCTTCAAGTCCAACGGTTCCATAAAGGTTTTCATACAGTTTACGAATTCTTTAACCAAGTGCAATCCGCGTCTGACCATTCCAGGGGCGAGCCCAGCCTCCATGGCTCGGATCTCTTCAGGAATGTTCCTCGACCGGGTGCCGAGCAGGGTATCCCTCCCCAACTCGTCGATATCGACGTTGAACCTCTCTGAAAAAGGGTCGTTGATGATCAGGAAGTCGAGGTAAAGGCTTTGCATGAAAGCTTCCAGGGAGACCTGGCACGAGAAGATGCAATCTTTATCCTCGGGTCTGTATCTCACCTCGATGCATGCAAAATTCTCGTCGGGCGGAAATACCCCTGTGACGACCCTTTCTCCGAAGGCATTGGTTAACGTGCGGCGATCAATGTGAAACATCTGAAAGACAGGTTCAGGAACAAGGCGGAGATAATTCGAATTCCGCTCCTCTTTAGGAAGTCGGTTGAGCTTCGCTATCGAGAAAGTCATCGTCGAATTGTTTGGAATCGTTCGGAAGGAAAGTCCGCCCCCGGCTTTCTTTTACCGGGGGCAGGCCATTGAACCATCTGATCACAGAAACAACTTCCTCTTTACAATCTTTCGCCGGCAAGCTGGATCACGACACTCGGGTCGGTGAGGGTGGAGGTGTCGCCCAATTCCTCAATCTTGCCCTCGGCGATCTTCCTCAATATCCTTCTCATGATCTTTCCGCTCCGGGTCTTGGGAAGGGCATCCGCAAACTGGAGCTTGTCCGGTGTCGCAATTGGGCCGATCACTTTTCTCACATGGGCCAAAAGCTCTTTGCGTAAATCTTCAGTTCCCTTAAGACCGGCCTTCAAAGTGACAAACGCGTAAATCCCCTGGCCTTTCACCTCGTGGGAAATGCCGATGACAGCCGCCTCGGCCACGGAACGGTGAGACACGAGGGCGCTTTCCACTTCCGCTGTCCCGATCCGATGGCCTGAAACGTTGATGACATCGTCGATCCTGCCCATGAGCCAGTAGTAGCCATCTTTATCTTTCTTTGCCCCGTCACCCGTGAAGTAGTTGCCGGGAAAGACAGTGAAATAGGTCTCCTTAAACCTCTTGCGGTCCGGATCGTTCCAGAATCCTCGTAACATACCTGGCCACGGTTTCGCAATGACCAGAGAACCGCCTTCTTCCGCCTCGCATTCACTTCCGTCCTCCCGGATGACCTTCGGAACAACGCCGGGAAAAGGAAAAGTGGCTGACCCGGGTTTCAACGGAGTGATCGGCAGAGGACTGATCAGAAACCCGCCTGTCTCTGTCTGCCACCAGGTATCCATAATGGGGCACCTCTCCTGACCCACATTCGTGTAATACCACTTCCATGCTTCTGGATTGATGGGCTCACCCACTGAACCAAGAAGCCTCAGGCTCGAGATACCTCTTCGTTTCACCCATGCCTCACCTTCCCGCATCAATGCCCGGATGGCTGTGGGTGCCGTGTAAAAGATGCTTACCTTATACCTCTCTACAATCTCCCAGAATCTGTCGGGGTTGGGATACGTTGGAACACCTTCAAACATCAGGGTCGTCGCCCCGAGCGCGAAGGGGCCATAGACAACATAGCTGTGACCGGTTACCCATCCAATATCTGCCGTGCAAAAGAAAACATCCTCCTCCTTAATATCGAAGACCCACTTCAGGGTCTGATACACAAAGAGGAGATAGCCTCCTGTGGTATGAATTACCCCCTTGGGTTTGCCCGTACTTCCACTGGTGTAAAGGATGAAAAGAACATCTTCTGCGTCCACTAATACGGGTTCACAGGAAGGTTTGATGTCCTCTTTTGCCATCTCCTCGTTCCACCATACATCCCTTTCTTCGGTAAAGGGGACATCGATCCCCAGTCTCTTGACGACAATCAGTTTTTCAATGCCGGGGCAATCTTTCAGCGCCTCATCGGCATTGATCTTGTTTTGAACAATTCTGCCGTTCCTATAATATCCGTCCGCAGTGATGAGAACCCGAGAACCACAGTCGTTTATCCTGTCCCGGAGGGCCTCAGAGCTGAACCCTCCGAAGACCACGCTGTGGATAGCTCCGATCCTTGCGCATGCAAGCATGGCAATGGGAAGCTCCGGAATCATGGGCAGGTAGATGGACACCCGGTCCCCTTTCTTCACTCCAAACTTTTTCAGGACGTTTGCAAATTTGCAAACATGGTAGTGAAGCTGCTGATACGTGAAAAACCTGTTCTCTTCCAGAGGCTCTCCCTGCCATATCAAAGCGACCTTGTTGCTCCTCCAGGTGTTGAGGTGCCTGTCGAGGCAGTTATAACTCGCATTGAGCTTCCCCCCGGCGAACCATCTAATTTCAGGCTTATTAAAGTCCCAGTCTAATACCTTATCCCATTTTTTGCTCCAGTCGAGTTGCTCTGCCAGTTCCCCCCAAAATTTTTCCGGATCGTTAAGAGACCTCTGATACAATTCTCCGTAGTCCTCCATGCGCTTAATGGAAGCCTTCATCTTAACCGCATCCGAAGGTTCGAAAATCAATTTCTCTTCCGACATAGCGGTTCTCCCTTTTTCTTTCATACTTAACACCCTCCTCTCAATTCTTGCTCTAATTTGCTCGTTTGACTATGTTAAATTAATCACAAGCTCAACTATGCCGAAAAAGAATGTTTTTGTCAAGGATTACCCTAAACTTTTTTGGTCTTTTTACTTGTGCTAAGCCCACCTACGGAGAAAAGGTAAGAAAGTGATGGCGAGAACGGAGGTGATTAGACTCCCATATTTATGTCAGGGGAGTCGAAGAATCAACTTGCCGATTGAGTCAGGCAGTTCATTCGGCCACGTTATCATACAGACGCCCTTAAGCTCGGGTTCTTTGAACAGGCACATAAAATTTCTTATTGACAAAGGAGAGGCAATTTTGTTATTTGGTGCGGGACAAGAAACTTTTCACAAACAGGGGGGCATATGCTGATTGAATATCTTGCCATTCTCATCTATATTGCCATCGCTGTTGTCTTTGCCCTCTTTGCTATCATTGCTTCTGCTCTCTTAGGCCAGAGGAAACCTTCTGCGCTTAAACAAGCCCCTTACGAATGTGGCATGACGACCTTTGGCTCAAGCTTTAAAAGGGTTCCCATTAAGTACTACATCATCGCCATGCTTTTCCTACTCTTTGACATTGAAGTGGTTTTTCTCTACCCCTGGGCAGTGGTCTTTAAAGAGTTCAAGATATTTGCATTCATCTCGATGGCTGTCTTCCTCGGAATCTTAGTCATCGCGTATATCTACATCTGGAAAAAAGGAGCCTTGGAATGGGAATAGAAACTTACCTTGAAAAAACCCCTTTTATGCCTGCGCTGGATTGGATCGTCAATTGGGGACGTAAGTATTCGATCTGGCCGGTGACCTTTGGCTTGGCCTGCTGCGCCCTGGAGATGATAGTCACCAGTTCGGGAACGTGGGATATTGCTCGGTTTGGCTCGGAGGTTTTCAGGCCTTCCCCTCGGCAGGCGGATCTGATGATTGTGGCAGGGACCTTAACCAAGAAGATGGCCCCCATGGTCAAACGTATCTATGAGCAGATGCCAGAACCCAAATGGGTCATTGCCTATGGAGCCTGTGCGTGCTCAGGGGGAATCTTCAAAACATACAGTGTGGTGCAGGGAGTGGATCAAATACTGCCTGTGGACTTCTATGTCCCCGGTTGCCCACCCAGACCTGAATCTTTGCTTACTGCGATTGTGAAGCTCCAGAAGAAGATCGAGAAGGAGACGCTTGCGAATCGAAAGAACGTTCGCAGCACCATTGAACTGAAATAAGGATAAGAGGAAAAGCAATGACTGAAATCAATCTCGCGGTCAAGAAGTTACAAGAAAAATTCCCGGCCTCCGTCTCGGAGGTAAAGACATTTCGGGATGAGGTCAACGTCACCGTTCAGAAGAAAGACATTTTTGAGATCTGTAAATTTCTCTATTCCGACCCGGATCTCCAGTACCAGATGCTGACCGACCTTTGCGGGGTAGATTTCTTTCCGGAGTCCCCCCGTTTTGAAGTGGTTTACCTTCTTTACTCGATGAAGAAACAGCAAAGGCTGAGGCTGAAAATAAAGGTTGGGGATTCTGAATCGGTTTCAAGTGTGGAGTCCATCTGGAAAGCAGCCGACTGGTTGGAAAGGGAGGTCTATGACCTCTTCGGGATTTCCTTTGACAACCATCCCGATTTGAGGAGGATTCTCCTCTGGGATGGTTACGAAGGCCATCCCTTGAGAAAGGATTTTCCGGTCGAGGGACCGGATTTTGACAAACCCTTCGTTCCTGAGGTTTGAAATGGCAGAGACACGGTTAATGACCATCAACATGGGACCTCAGCACCCGGCAACGCACGGGGTGTTGAGGGTCGTGTTGGAATTGGATGGAGAGGTGATCGTTAAAGCAACCCCTCATATCGGCCATCTTCATCGTGGGGTTGAGAAATTGGCTGAAACTAAAACGTATCATCAAGTCATTCCTCTCACCGACCGTTTGGATTATACCAATGCGATGGGGAATAACCTGGGCTATGTTTTAGCCGTGGAAAAACTACTGGGCATGGAAATCCCCAAACGGGCTCAATATCTTAGAGTGATGATGGCTGAGCTTCAGAGGATTGCGGCCCATCTTATCTGGTTGGGAACGCACGCGTTGGACATCGGTGCCATGACCCTCCTCTTTTACAACTTCCGTGAAAGAGAAGACGTCCTGAGAATTTTCGAGGAAGTGGCAGGAGGGAGGCTTACCCCCACCTATATGAGAATCGGCGGGGTTTCAAAAGACCTTCCGGATGGGGTGACAGAGAAAATAAAGGAATTCGTCCAGGCCTTTCCTGATCATATCAAGGAATATGAAACACTCCTGACGAAGAATGTGATCTGGTTGAAGCGGACGAAAGGCGTTGGGATCATTTCTAAAGAGGATGCGATCAACTGGGGGATGACGGGGCCAAGCCTGCGGGGTTCGGGAGTCAAATACGATGTTAGGAAGGCCTTTCCCTATTCGAGTTATGATGAGTTCAATTTCGATATCCCCATCGGCTCAACGGGGGATGTCTACGATCGGTACATCGTGCGGTTGAGGGAAATGGAATGGTCGAATGCCATTGTGAAACAGGCATTGGAGCGGTTTCCCAATGGACCTATTATCGCGAACGATCCGAGGATCACCCTCCCCCCGAAAGATGATGTGACGAGAGATATCGCCTCATTAATCCGACAGTTCAAAATCGTCTCCGAAGGCTTCCAACCCCCAAAAGGAGAGATCTATGTGAGCGTGGAGGCTTCTAAGGGAGAGTTAGGATACTACCTCGTCAGCGACGGATCGAATAAGCCTTTGCGAATGAGGATTCGGCCCCCCTCTTTCCTCAATCTCAGTGCCCTTCCCAAAATGATTGAGGGAAGTTTGATCGCTGATGTGATTTCGGCCATTGGCAGCATTGATATCGTTCTGGGCGAAATAGATCGGTAATTTAAAAACGCTAAGCGCTTAGCGCTATGCGCATAGCGATTTAATGAGGTTCTTATGGCGGACATTCTTTTCAGCAGTTGGGGTGGAGTGGTCACAGATAATCGAGGGAAACCTGAGGCGGAGAGGCAACCCGTCTCCGCTCTCAATCTACCCCTGGAATTTGATAAAGAGAGAAAGGTCAGAGCCTTCATCGGTTGGGAAGGGATCGTCATCAGGGACAGCGAAGTTAATATAGTCGATTTGATTCGGGCTTACCTGGAGGCGGTCCAGGACGAATCCTGCGGGAAGTGCACGCCCTGCCGGGTGGGGACTCGGATCATGGCCACTATTGTGAACCGGATTGCCGATGGCCAGGGCAGGGTTGAAGACTTAAAACAATTAAAATACCTGGGGGAGATGATCCTCAAGAGTTCCAAATGCAACCTCGGGCAGACCGGTCCGAAGCCCGTGCTCGATGCGATCGATCATTTTGAAGACCAGTTCTCCGGTGCGATCCAATTGCAGAAAAAGATCCCCCGCCAAGAATATAAGGTCAAGGTAACCGCGCCCTGCGAAAGCGCTTGTCCTTCTCATCTCCCGATCACCCGTTATATTGAGTTGATCAAAGAAGGGAGATTCGACGAATCCCTTGCTGCTATTCGAGGAGCGACCTGCCTGGCCGGGATCCTGGGAAGGGTCTGTGTCCGGCCCTGCGAGGATAACTGCCGTCGAGGAAACGTGGATGAATGTATCTCCATTAAATGGCTGAAGCGGTTTGTCGCGGATTATGAAATAGAGAAGAGGAAGGGGCCTTCGAATCAGAAATCGGAAAAACGCTCGGAGAAGGTGGCCGTCCTTGGCGCGGGTCCGGCGGGCCTCTCCTGCGCCTACTACCTTGCTCTGAAAGGCTACCCTGTGACCATCTTTGAGAGACTGAGCGAGCCGGGGGGCATGGCGGCCGTGGGAATTCCGGACTACCGTCTTCCCAGGAATGTCGTTAGATATGAAGCAGGGATTGTTGAAAAGCTGGGTGTCGAGATTCGGTACAACACTCAGATAGGAAAGGATATCACTCTCTCTCAGATATTTGAGCAAGGTTATAAAGCCGTTTTTATCGGAGCAGGCGCCCAGACCAATACACCCATGGGCGTCGAAGGAGAAGATAAGGGATATAAAGGATTCATCCCCGGGGTTTACTATCTCTTGGAAATCAACCAGGGGAGAGACCCCTATCCCGAAGGGAAAAGGGTAGTCGTGGTCGGCGGTGGAAATGTGGCGATTGATTGCGTTCGATCTTCTTTCCGCATTGGCAAGCCGGATGTGAACTTGGTTTATCGTCGGACAAAAAAAGAGATGCCTGCAGATCGGGTGGAGATCCATGACGCGGAGGAGGAAGGTGTGAAGTTTCATTACCTCTGCAATCCGGTCCGGATCGTTGAGAAGGAAGGAAAGGTCATAGGAGTGGAATGCATCCGGATGGAATTGGGTGAGCCGGATGAGTCGGGAAGAAGACGGCCTGTTCCTGTGAAGGGGTCTGAGTTTTTCATCGAGACCGATATTTTGATTCCAGCCATTGGTCAGGCCATCGATCTCTCGTTCCTGGAGGAGAAGGACGGGGTGAAGACAACGAGACGATCCACGATCGCCGTCCAAGAAGGGACATTCGTGACAAGCCGGCCGGGGATCTTCTCCGCTGGGGATTGTGTGACCGGGCCGGATGTCCTGGTGCGCGCAGCCGGTCATGGCAAGAGAGCCGCTGACAAAATTGATCTATTCCTTCGTGGAATGGAAGTGAAGGAATCCGAAGAGGAACTTCTGGAGACCCTGGTCGAAAAAATCAAGGTCTATAACAAGAATGAGAAGATCGGAATCTCTGGCGGGCAGAAGAGGGCGATGTTGAACATGCTTCCTCCTGATTCGAGAAAATGGATCTTTGATGAGGTGGAGGAGGGGTTTTCCATTCCTGTGGCTCAAAAGGAAGCAGAGCGCTGTCTCCGATGTGTGAGGATTGGGCTCTTTGCAATTTAATGTGTTGGTGAATCGTGAATGGTGAATCGTGATGAGGTTCTAAATCACGAGTCACGAATCTCGAGCCTCGAGGTTTGATAAGCATGGTAAAGCTGACCATTGATGGGAAAGAAGTTACCGGAAGGCCGGATCAGACGATCTATGAGGTGGCCAAGGAGAATGGGATCTACATTCCCACCCTGTGTTATCACCCGAGATTGAGTCTGCTCAAATCCTGCCGTATCTGTTTGGTCGACGTCCAGGGTGCAGAGATGCCGATGGCCTCCTGCGCAACGCCCGTGGTGGAGGGCATGGTGGTTCAAACCCGCACAGAGCGTGTCGAGCAAATGAGGTTGGAGGCTTTGAAATTATTGCTGGTCAACCATCCGTTGGACTGCCCTGTCTGTGATGCTGGTGGAGAATGCCAGCTCCAGAATCGAACGTACGAATTTGGAATCCAAAAGAATGAGTACCCCCCGGAGAAAAGAGAGTTTCCTTCCATCCCCTACGGAACGCCCCTGATCCGGCAATGGTTTGATCGCTGCGTGATGTGTCTCCGCTGTATCCAGTCCTGTGTGGATGTTCCGGGAGCGGATGTCCTCGTGGTGGCAGAACATGGATTCCCCTCCCATGTGAAGGCAGTTCGGAAGGAGAACTGTATCTCCTGCGGAGAGTGTCTCCACATGTGTCCGGTCGGTGCGTTAACAGAGAATTTCAGCCCCATCAAAGGAAGAACTTGGCAACTAGAAAGAATACAGACCACCTGCACTTTCTGCGGGTGCGGCTGTCAGCTTGAGCTGAACACTCTGGCTGATCGGAAAGTGGTCAAGGTGACGACAAAGGGCGAGGCCGGAGTTAATCACGGAAGCCTCTGCGTGAAAGGAAGATTCGGTTTTGATTTTATCCATCATCCGGAGAGGCTTCAAAAGCCGCTTGTAAAAAAGTCTGGAGGTTTCGCAGAGGCCTCCTGGGAAGAAGCCCTGGGTGTGGTCGCTACAGGCCTTCAGGAAATAAAAAAGAAGTACGGTGCCGAGAGCATTGGAGGAATTTCTTCCTCCAGGGCAACCAATGAAGAAAATTTTCTTTTTCAAAAATGGATGAGGGCCTGCATCGGAACAAACCATATCGACAATGGGGCCCGGTTGTCCAATGGATCTTCTCTCTATGGGATGATGGCTTCCGCAGGATGCGGAGCGATGACTCATGCGATGGATGAAGTAACCAAAGCGGACCTCATCCTGATCGTCGGTGCGGATGTGTATGATGACAATCTTATCTTCAGCAATAAAATGAGAGAGGTGATCCGAAAGAACAATGCCAAGATCATCCTGGTCGATCCCCGGAAGACCCAATGGGAAAAATGGGCCGACCTTTGGTTGAGACCCCTGCCGAGAACGGATATCGCCTGGATCAATGGTCTGGTTCGTCTCCTCATTGAAAAGGGTGTTCATTCTAAGGAGTTTATTGGGGCGAAGACAGAGGGCTTTGAGAGCCTACGGTCCTCTGTAGAGAAATTTTCTGTCGAGGTCGTCAAAAATACCACGGGAATCTCTCCGACAGATTTAGAGGGCGTCGCCACTCTTTACGGCTCGGCAAGAAAGAGAGCGATCGTCTTTGGCTCCG
This sequence comes from Thermodesulfobacteriota bacterium, assembly GCA_035319625.1. Lineage (GTDB taxonomy): Bacteria > Desulfobacterota > BSN033 > BSN033 > UBA1163 > UBA1163. The sequence continues at coordinate 6,633 of DATHCH010000136.1, read as the reverse complement.
GTGTCACCCAGCATGCCAACGGGACGGAGATCGTAAAGGCTCTCTGCAACCTGGCCCTGTTGACCGGAGAGACAGAAGAAGGAGGAGGGGGAGTCTATCCCCTGCTCGCTCAGAATAATGTCCAGGGCGCTTTCGATATGGGTTCTCTTTCTGAATTTCTCCCCGGTTATCAGAGGGTGGAAGACGAAATGGGCCGCAAAAAGTTTGAGGAAATCTGGGAGAGAGAGATTCCGAAAAAAGCGGGTTTCACCTATATGGAGATGTTCGATAAGATTGTGGAAGGGAAGATCAAAGCCCTCTATATCCTCGGTGAAGATCCCTTCATCCATCTTCCCAACCTGGAGAAGTTTAAGAACGGACTGCGTCAATTAGAGCTATTAGTGGTTCAAGATCTTTTCATGACCCACATTGGGAGCCATGCCCATGTCGTTTTACCCGGGGTGAGTTTTGCCGAAAAGGATGGAACCTTCACCAGCATGGAGAGAAGAATTCAAAGGGTGCGGAAGGCTATCTCACCAGTCGGAGATTCCAGACCCGACTGGAAGATCCTTTGCGATCTTTCAACCAAGATGGGTTATCCGATGGGATATCAGAAGCCTGCTGAAATTATGGAGGAGATCGCGTCTTTGGTGCCCATCTATGCCGGGGTCCATTACCCCGGCCTGGAAAAAGAAGGAATTCAGTGGTCTTCAATGGACGGACGGAAGCGGAGATTTTTCCCCATAGAATATAAAGGGCCAGTAGAGCAGCCGGATGATAAATATCCTTTATGGATCATCCCGAGAGGTTTCCATTACCATTACGGAATCGGGACGACGACGAAGAGAGCCACAGGGTTGGCTAAGGTCTTTCCCGATTCCTGCATTGAAGTCCACTCGGAGGATGCCACGAAGGCGGGGCTGGAGGACGGGGGAAACGTGAAGGTGGCTTCACCGAGGGGCGAGGTGGAAACGATCTGCAAGATTTCCGGAGCGGTCCCAAAAGGGGTCGCTTATTTTGCCACGACCTTTTTCCCTGTGTTTGTGAATAATCTTTTGGTTCCCGGGTTCGACGCAACGGGTCAACACCTTGAGTACAAAGTCTTTATTGGAAGGATAGAGAAGCGATAGGGGAGAATCGGGATGGAGTTATTCTATCTTCTCATCGAGATCATTGTTAAGTGCGTGGTGGTTTTCGCCGGCCTCATGATCGTTGTGGCCTATTTGACCTGGTTGGAACGGAAGGTTTTGGGCCATATCCAGGTTCGTTATGGCCCTAATCGTTGCGGTCCCTTCGGATTGCTCCAGCCCTTTTCGGATGCGGTCAAAGCCTTCTTCAAAGAGGATCTGGTTCCAGGAAAGGCGGACAAGGCTGTCTTCGTCGTGGCCCCGATGATCTCGATCATCGCAGCCATCAGCATCTTTGCCGTCATCCCCTTCGGCAACCAGTTTACCATTCCTGGAACGAATTGGGCGGTCAAACTGCGGATTGCCGATGTGGATGTAGCGCTTCTCTATATTTTCGGGGTCGCCTCCCTTGGAGAATTTGGGATCATCTTAGGAGGCTGGTCTTCCGGGAATAAGTACGGATTGACCGGCTCTCTTCGGGCCGCGGCTCAGATGATCAGTTATGAAGTGGCCCTTGGCATTGCGGTCATCGGAGTCCTCATCCTTTCACAAAGTCTGAGGTTGACGGAGATCGTTCGTCTCCAGGGAGGAGGGTTCTGGAATTGGAATATTTGGTATCAGCCGGTGGCGTTTGTCCTTTATCTGATTTGCGGCCTCGCAGAGATCAACCGGACTCCTTTTGACATGCCCGAAGCGGAAGCCGAGCTGGCCTGCGGATTCAACATCGAATACAGCAGTATGAAATTCGCCCTCTTCTTCATGGCCGAGTATGCGCATATGGTGACGATGGGTGCTGTCGCTGTAACGCTCTTCATGGGAGGATGGCAGCCGATACTTCCTCAACTCGGTTTCATCCCCGGAGTGGTCTGGTTTTGCGGTAAGCTGTTTATCCTCTTCTTCTTCTTCATTTGGGAGCGGGGGACGATGCCGCGACTCCGGTACGATCAGATCATGAAGCTTGGCTGGAAGATTCTGATCCCCTTAGCCCTGATTAATCTTGTCATCACCGGGCTGGTCGTTTCATTGAAAGGTTAAGCCCCGTTAGAAAGGGTGGGGCTTTAAACCCCACCCTGAATAAGGAACTAATATTCCTTTTATCATCTCCGTTTCGAAGAGTGGGGCTTTCTAACGGGGTAAATAACGAGGTCAGAGATGATCATTCCATTATTAAAAGGGTTGGCGCTTACCTTAAACCGCTTTTTCTCCAAGCCGATCACCATCCAATATCCGGAACAGAAAATTCCTCCGGCGAAGCGGTGGAGGGGCATTCAATATTTTGAGAAGGATGAGCGTGGGAAAACCAAGTGTGTTGCCTGCGGCCTATGTATGATCGTCTGTCCTTCTCAATGCATCTACATTGAGACCGCCGACGATGAGGAAGGGAGACGATACCCACTCACCTACGAGCTGGATGCCACCCGGTGTATCTTCTGCGGTTTCTGCGAGGAAGCGTGTCCAGTAAAGGCGATCTTTATGGGAAAGAACTATGAATGGGTGGAGGGGGATCGGAAAGGTTATACCATGACCACCGAGAAACTATTGGAAGAGAAGAAGGTTAATCCCTAATTTGATGAAACGCATAGCGCATGGAGCATAGCGCAGAGCGTAAGAACTGTTAAATTCACTTGGAGTAAGACAATGGCTGACAATATCGTGACGATATTTCAATGGTTGATCTTTTTAGGAGTGGCGTTTACCTCCATCATCGCCTCCCTGTTGGTCGTCACTCGAAAGAACCCGATTCACAGCGCACTTTTTTTGGTGTTGACCTTGCTCTGTACGACGGTACTTTATCTCTTGCTGTATAGTCAATTCATCGCCATCATCCAGGTGGTGGTTTATGCCGGTGGCATCGTGATGCTGATCGTGTTTGTCATCATGCTCTTAGATTTGGAGCAAGAGCTTCGGTCCGGTTTAAAAGTTTTTTATTCGAAAATAATCGGCGGCATGATGATGGTCCTTTTTCTTTTCGGGATAATTTATTCGGTCGTGGCGAAATCTCCCACTGGGAAGATGGGTTCCTATACACCGGATAAGGTGAGTGCCAATGTGAAGGCTGTCGGCGAGATGCTTTTCACGCAATATCTTTTTCCCTTTGAGATTGTCTCTGTTCTTCTTGTGGCCGCCGTCATCGGAGCGGTCATTTTGAGCAAGAAGAGAAGCTGACGCCAAACACTGTTGCGCCTCACCCCTCCCTCTCCCCTGAGGGGAGAGGGGGAAGGTCGGTACGACTCGATTCCGAGGTGAGGGGGGAGAATTTGCACTTTGAAATAGGAGTATGTCTATGACGATTCCACCCGTTCCCCCTGAATGTTACCTGGTCTTGAGCGGAATGGTCTTCACAATCGGAGTGATCGGAGCCCTGAGCCGACGAAATGCGATTGTGGTCTTCATGTGCATCGAGTTGATGCTCAATGCGGTGAACCTTTCGTTCATCACCCTGTCCCGTTTTCTCCAATCCCTGGACGGGGTTCTCTTCGCCTTCTTCGTGATAGCCGTGGCGGCCGCAGAGGCAGCTGTTGGGCTGGCGATCTTTGTCATGATTTATCGCTCAAGAGAAACGATCAATGTGGATGAAATTAATCTGTTGAAGTGGTGAGTTAATATTGAAGGGGTCAAGGACTCAAGGGGTCGAGGAGAAATCTTAAATCCCTTGAACCCATGAACCCTCGAATCCTGGAACCCTGTAGAGCGTTAGCGTAAAAGGAATCTTTCATGTTCGATTATGTCTGGTTGATCCCGCTGTTTCCGGCGATCGGTTTTCTGATCAACGGGCTCTTCGGCAGAAGTTTGGGGAAGAAGGTGGTCAGCTGGGTGGGCCCCTCAGTGATTGGGCTGTCCTTTCTCACCTCCATCCTCATCTTCCTCGAATTGATCGGAAAACCAGTCACAGATCGCCACTTTGAGAAAGTGATTTTTGATTGGGTGGTTTCGGGCTCGTTCCAAACAGTGATCGGCTACCAGATCGATCCACTCTCCATCCTGATGGCCCTGGTGGTCAGTGGGGTCAGTTTCTTCATCCATATCTACTCGGTTGGGTACATGCATGATGATCCGGGATATACCCGGTATTTTACGTACCTGAACCTCTTCGTCTTCATGATGCTCAACTTGGTTCTGGCCAACAACTTTTTGTTGATGTTTGTGGGATGGGAGGGTGTGGGTCTCTGTTCCTATCTTCTGATCGGTTTCTGGTATGAAAAGGATTCTGCCTCTAATGCGGGGAAAAAGGCTTTTGTCGTCAACCGAGTGGGTGACTTCGGTTTCCTTCTCGGTATGTTCTTGCTTTTCATCCATTTTGGGACATTGCACTTCACCGATATTTTCGGTTCCCTTCAAAAGAATCCCCACATGCTGGATACTGCTACAGCGACTACCATCACCATTTTGCTTTTCGTCGGTGCCTGTGGAAAATCGGCACAGATTCCTATCTATGTCTGGCTTCCGGACGCCATGGAAGGTCCGACACCGGTGAGTTCCCTTATCCACGCAGCCACCATGGTGACCGCTGGGGTTTATATGGTCGCCCGATGTAACGTGCTTTACAGCTTGGCGCCCATCTCCATGACGGTGGTGGCGATCATTGGTGTGGCCACTGCCATCTTTACGGCCTCGATTGGGTTCTGCCAGAACGATATCAAAAAGGTCTTAGCCTATTCTACAATTAGCCAGTTAGGGTATATGTTCTTAGGCGTGGGGGTGGGGGCTTACAGCGCTGGAATATTCCATCTGATGACCCATGCCTTTTTCAAAGGACTTCTCTTTCTCGGCGCCGGAAGCGTGATGCATGCCCTGAGCGGCGAATTGGATATGAGAAAAATGGGAGCTCTCAGGGAAAAGATTCCCTACACCTTCTGGACCTTCTTCATCGCCACGCTGGCCATTGCCGGGATTCCCGGGCTCTCCGGATTTTTCAGCAAGGACGAAATCCTCTGGCAAGCTTTTTCCAGCCCCCATGGTTACTGGCTGCTATGGGCTGTGGCAGCATTGGCTGCCGGAATGACGGCCTTCTATATGTTCAGAGCATTGTTTATGACTTTCTTTGGTCAGTCCAGGGTCGATGAGCATGTGGCGCATCACGTCCATGAATCACCTAAGATCATGACCGTTCCTTTGATGGTTCTTGCTGCGCTCTCGGTCATTGGAGGCTATATAGGTGTTCCCCATATTCTGGGAGGAGCCAATCGCATCCATGAGTTCCTTGCTCCTGTATTAGGAGCTGGGCCTGAGCCAGCCAAGGCCCATGCTGGGATTGCGCTTATCTCGCAAGCGTGGGCATCCGGAGGGGAGGTGGGAGGCCATGGGGCTGCTTTAGAGCTCCTCATGATGGTGGTCTCTGTGGTCATTGCCCTCATTGGGATTGGGATCGCTTATCTTTTCTATGTGAAGAATCCAGCCCTTCCCAAACTTGTAGCGGAGAGATGGAAGGGGCTCTACAAAGTGGTCTTTAACAAATATTATGTCGATGAACTTTATGAAATCCTCTTCATCAACTCCCTCAAAAAGTTTGGCACCGGACTCTGGAAGGGGTTTGATGACTTGGCCATCGATGGTACGATTAACGGCATTGCTTATCTGATTGGTGCGCTCTCGAAAGCAATGAGAAAGATGCAGACTGGCTTGGTTCAAAATTACGCCTTTTCAATGGTCATTGGTGGAATTGTCCTCGTAGGCTATTATATCGTGCGGAGTATTTTTTATTAAAATCCCCTTCTATCCCCCTTTAGAAAAGGGGGATAGAGGATTTAAAGGAGTCGGTTTCATGACTATCTTGGGAATTCCCATTCTATCGCTGGTGATCTTCTTTCCAATCCTGGGTGCCGTGGTTCTCCTCTTTATCAACAAAGAAAACGGGAGGACTCTCAGGTGGGTTACCTTAGGCTTCGCCATCATCGAATTTGTTCTCTCACTGCCCCTCTTCTTTGCCTTTGATCCCAAAACAGCGGGGATGCAATTTGTGGAGGATTTTTGGTGGATTCAGAGCTATGGGATCAGCTACAAATTAGGCATCGACGGAATTAGTCTCCTTCTGGTTCTCCTGACCACCTTTTTGACCATCTTATGCATCCTGTGCTCCTGGACGGCGATCACCTTCCGGGTAAAAGAATTCATGATCTCGTTCCTCTTCCTTGAGACGGGGATGATTGGTGCCCTGGTGGCTCTCGATCTGATCCTTTTCTATGTCTTTTGGGAGGTGATGCTCATTCCGATGTATCTGCTCATCGGTGTCTGGGGTGATCCCAAGAGACGGATTTATGCAGCGGTCAAATTCTTCCTCTTTACCATGGCAGGGAGCGTACTGATGCTCGTGGCGATTTTGACCCTCTATTTCCTCAACCAGAGGGCAACCGGCGTCTCCACGTTTGACGTGCTCGAACTCTACAAGCTGGGATTGCCCGTCGGCACGCAGTATTGGCTCTTCGCCGCCTTTGCCCTGGCCTTTGCCATCAAGGTTCCGATGTTCCCGTTTCATACCTGGTTACCCGATGCCCATACCGAGGCGCCGACTGCCGGAAGCGTGATCCTG
>DATHCH010000135.1:0-3460 GCA_035319625.1 Thermodesulfobacteriota bacterium | reverse complement strand
ATGAACTTTTTGACAGAAGAGGTTGCAATTTGAAACGGGAGATGTTAGCTTGGAATTCGGGGTTTGGTAAAATCGAATACGGATATCTTAGTTCTCTTTTCTCGAGCAGGAAGGCTATCGAACGATCATGAGAGCATTCTGTGCAGCAGTTACTTCACTGTTTCTGCTGTTTTTTTTCGCTTCTTCTGTCATGCCAGTCGTTGAAGAATATACGCCTCCTCCGATGACTGAAGGAATGTTCCCTTGCAGCAACTGCCATGCGACCATGGAAGTAAATCGAAAGAAGAGGGTCTTGAAAGAAGAGCACACGGATATCAAGCTTCATCATGCTGAGACGATGAGATGGTGCCTCGACTGCCATGATGCGAAGAATCGGGACAAGCTGCGGCTTTATAACGGAGATTTGATCGACTTCACAGAAAGCTATCGCCTCTGCGGCGAATGTCATGGCCCCCAGTATAAAGACTGGAAGGCAGGCATTCATGGAAAGCGGGCCGGATACTTTTCCGGTCAGGGCAAGAGGGTTTACTATCTCTGTGCTCATTGCCATGACCCTCATGGGCCAAGATTTAAGCCGCTAAAGCCCGAGCCTCCACCCATAAAACCAAAGGATTCGTGATGCAAAATAAACGTTACACCCGAAGAGAGTTTCTTCGTAATACTTCACTGACCGCCCTCGGAGGTCTCACCATCCCTCTCTTCTCCTCTTGCACGAAGGAGGAGGCCGAGGACTTCTTGCAGAGACATTTTCGGGAAATGACACCGGAAGAAAAGAGACAGGTCATTGCAAAGCTGGAACAGAGATACTTGCAGAAATATGGAAGGAAATTTCAGATCAGCACCCAGGAGGCAGTCCCCGACACCTTTTGGGCATACGGCCTGGAGCTTTCCAGATGCATTGGGTGCCGAAGATGTGTCTATGCCTGTGTGAAAGAAAATAATCATTCGCGACATGATCCTCAGCTTCATTGGATCAGGGTGCTCAGGCTCAAAAGAGGGAATTTGATCAACCTTGAAAACTCCGAACATTATTATGACCCTGATCTGGTTCCAGAAAAAGGATTTATTTACCTCCCCGTTCAGTGCCAGCAGTGTCAGGAGCCTCCTTGTGTGAAAGTGTGTCCTGTCCACGCGACTTGGCAAGAACCAGACGGTATCGTCGTCGTTGATTACAACTGGTGTATCGGCTGCAGGTACTGCATTGCAGCCTGTCCCTACAAAGGGAGGGTCTTCAACTGGGCGGAGCCAAACATTCCAAAAGAGGAGATCAATCCTTCCGTCCACTACCTGGGAAACCGACCCAGAATGAAGTGTGCTGTGGAAAAATGCACCTTTTGTATCCAGCGGGTGAGACAAGGTAGATACCCCGCTTGTGTGGAAGTTTGTCCTACAGGAACAAGGAAATTCGGCAATCTCCTCGATCCAAATAGCGAGATGCGCTATATCATCGACCGAAAGCGGGTCTTCAGGCTCAAGGAAGATTTAGGGACAGAACCGAAGTTTTACTACTTCTTTGAAGCATAGAAAAGCATATGGAAAAGTTGCAGGGACTGTTGAATGAAACATGGCATTTCTACAAAAGGACCCTGACCCTTGTGGTGACAGGGAGCACGGCATACTATGCCTGGTGCCTTTTCCTGTTGACGATCATATTCATAGGTTTGTCGTTTTACCTGAAGCAACATGAAGCCGGGTTAATCGCAACGAAAATGAGCGATCAGGTTTCCTGGGGTCTCTACATCGCCAATTTCACTTATCTGGTCGGAGCGGCTGCTGCTGCGGTTCTGTTGGTCATTCCGTCTTATGTCTATCATTTCAAACCGATCAAAGAGATTGTCGTGCTCGGCGAACTCTTCGCCGCTTCCTCCATCGTCATGGCCATTCTCTTTGTGATGGTTGACCTCGGGAGACTCGACCGGTTCTGGCACATGCTTCCTCTCATAGGATTGATGAACTTTCCCCAATCGCTTTTGGCCTGGGATGTCCTTGCTCTCAACGGTTATTTATTCCTCAACCTTCTTATCCCCATCTATCTTTTAGTCAAATTCTACTACCGGAAAGAGCCCAACTGGAAACTCATCCTTCCTTTCATCTTAGTCTCCATCCCCATGGCAGTGGCGATTCACACCGTCACCGCCTTCCTGTATAACGGCCTCCCTGCCCGTCCCTTCTGGAATGCATCGATTCTTGCTCCGAGGTTTCTGGCCAGTGCCTTCTGTTCAGGGCCCGCCATCATCATTATTATTTTTCAGATCATCCGAAAGGTATCTGTGCACCACATCGAGATAGAGGATAATGCCCTCTTCAAGATATCGGAGCTAATCGCCTATGCCATGTTTCTCAACCTTTTCCTTCTCTCCGCCGAGATATTTAAAGAGTATTATTCTCAAACGGTTCATATTGCATCCTTTAGGTACCTGTTCGAAGGCCTCCATGGCCATAAGGAACTCGTCCCCTGGATAGGGTCGGCGATGACGATGAATGTCATCGCATTCATCATCTTTCTGATCCCCCAAACCCGGAAGCGATTAACCACTCTTAATTGGGGCTGTTTGCTCATTATCATCGGGGTATGGATTGAAAAAGGGCCTGGCTTTGTCATACCCGGGTTTGTCCCGGATCCTCTTGGCGAAATCTTTGAATATTTTCCTAATCACCTAGAACTCATGGTGTCCTTCGGCATCTGGGCAACGGGGCTCCTCATCTTCACCCTTTTGATGAAGGTGGCCATCCCCATTGAGGCGGGGGAATTCAGCCACATTAGCTATGTTGAACGCAGCTCCAGGCGTGAAGAGGAATATCAAGGCTGGAAACAGGGCTCCTTCAAGAAAATTTAGACGCATTTTCAAAATACAGTTTTTTTTTCTTGAAAATACGTAATTTATTGTATTGATATGTAAAGTCCTTCTCCGTAGAATTCATTCCAAGTACGATAATTGTATATAATCCAATGTATTAGAATCGGGCGATCCTCGGAATAGCCCGATACTGACCCGATGGTTCCCGGTATGAAATTCTTCCTAACTGGATTGGCGGTAGGGTTCTTTTTGCTCTTCTTCCTCATCAGTCTGGGTATTGGCTCCAAGACTGAACAACCGATCTCCTTCAATCATAAGAAACATCTCGAACAGGGGTTAGAGTGTGGCTCCTGTCACCGCTATTTTAAAACCCAAACCTTCTCTGGAATGCCCGACCTAACCACCTGCCTTGAATGCCATAAAGAACCGGTTACCAAATCCTCAGAAGAAGAAAAGATCAGGCAATATCAAAAAAAAGGACAGGAAATTCCTTGGAGGCGAATATACGGAGAACCCGATCATGTTTTCTTTTCTCATCGTTGGCATGTGGTTTTAGGAAAACTACCATGTCAGACTTGTCATGGCAATATCGCTGGAAGCGAGCGACCACCCTTCAAACCATGGGTGAACATGACGATGAATTGGTGCATGAACTGCCATAC
>DATHCH010000134.1:0-7609 GCA_035319625.1 Thermodesulfobacteriota bacterium | reverse complement strand
TCCCGGCCTTACCCTCGTCGAGCAGATCGAGGCTATCAAGGAGGGGAGGATAAAAGGTTTGGCAGTCTTTGGAGCCAATCCAATGGTGAGTTACCCGGATATCAACCGCGTCCAAGCCGCTTTGGAATCGTTGGAGTTTCTGCTGGTCATAGATATCTTCCCTACTCCCACCTCGGACCTGGCGCATGTGGTGCTGCCAGGGTCCTCGTTTGCGGAAATGGAGGGGACATTCACCAACTCGGAGAGACGCGTGCAGCGGGTCCGGAAGGCCATTGAGCCTCTGTCCGGGAAAACCGACTGGGAGATCATCCAGGAACTTTCCACTCATATGGGTTATCCCATGCGCTATCAGTCCTCGGAGGAGATTTTTAACGAAATGGCCAGCCTGAGCCCCTCATATAGCGGTATGAACTATGCCCGGTTAGAAGAAAAAGGCCTGTGCTGGCCTTGTCCCACTCTGGCCCACCCAGGCACTCCTTACCTGCACAAAGATCGCTTCAGCAGGGGGAAAGGAATGTTCCACGGCATTGATTTTAGGCCACCGGCCGAGAGTCCGGATGTCGACTACCCATTCTGGCTGACTACCGGAACCCTCTTTTCCCAGCATCTCACCGGCACTCTGACCCGGAGATGTCCCACCCTCGAGAACGAAAACCCGGAGGTCTTCATCGAAATCCATCCCGAAGATGCCCGACGGTTAAACCTCAAGCATGGAGAAGAGGTTAAGACGAGCAGTCGTCGAGGTAGCCTAATAGCAAAGACCTGGGTGACTGAAGAGGTGAAACCCGGAGTGGTTTTTATACCCATGCACTATACAGAAAATGCCGCTAACCGACTTACCAATGCAGCTCTCGACCCCGTTAGCAAGACCCCGGAATATAAGGTCTGCGCAGTCAAACTCGAAAAACCAGGAAAACAGATAAGTGGATAAAGGATGATCTCTGAGGTCAACCACGCCACTACATTTTGAAAGCTCCCTGGCTACGTTGAGTCCTTCGGCCCTCTGCGCCCTCAAACCCTAAGGGCCTTTTACCATCTTTAGGGCAGGCGGTTCGATCCCTCACAAAAATCTGGAAATCATAGTATCTATCCAGAAGCGCAAATATCCTATATGAAAACCGTAATGATCTTAAAGAAATTAAGGTTTAGAAAAACGGATGCTGGACTTTACTCATTACGTTTTATGCGCAGCTTCCCGAAATCCCTTGACAGGAGTACGTCCTGCCACTACTATTAAAATTAAAGGTTATAAAGGAGGCAAAATTATGAAGATAAGTGCTCGAAATGTCCTTAAAGGCAAGGTAAAGAACGTCAAACATGGGGCAGTTAATTCAGAGGTTACAATTACACTTCCCGGAGGCGTTCAGATCGTCTCTGTTATTACGAAAAAATCAGCACAAGATCTACGCCTTTCTAAGAGTAAACAAGTGTATGCGGTAATCAAGGCCACTAATGTGATGATTGCCACAGACTGAGAATCGGAAAAGAAGCACCCATATTTAAATAGCCAGAGCGGGAAGGCAGTGTCCGAAATGGTTCTGCTTCATCTACGAACATTTTAAAGCCATTTTTGTGATATATTGAGACCCTTCAGAGCAGTCAGGTCATTCATCAAATTCAAATCGTCAACGGGTTGAAGGAGGGCAATATCACCCGGGCCCTCCATGGTAAAAACGTCGGGACGATTATTTACAAGGAATAAGTTTCTATTCTATTTCTCTCCACTAATCCGCTTCATCCAGGCAATCTGACCTCCGTCTTAAATCGAAGAAGCGTTCCATTCCTCTGGCAAAGGACCTCTCACTGAGCAGCATTTGACGCCGATTCATAAGGATTTTTGAGTAATAAAAAGGAATTGTTTGTAAACCTATTCATTGACAAGTATTTCAATCTCCTATAATATTTTAGTATTTATGGGAGGATGCCATGTCTGAAGAGATGATGAACACCAAAGAAGTGGCTAAATATTTGGGGATCCATGAAAAGCAGGTCTATGCGCTGATCAAGACAAAGAGAATCCCGTCGACACGGGTGACGGGGAAATGGGTCTTTCCGAGGAAATTGATCGAAGAATGGATCGAATCCAATGCCAAGACAGGGCTTGACCAGGCAAGGCAGAAGAGCAGAAGAATCGAAGGAGGGCTTCTGGCTTCGGGAAGTAACGACCCTATCCTCGATATGCTTCAAACCTCCGTGAAAAGATCGTATCCTGAATTTTACATTTTTTCTGCCAATACAGGAAGCACGGACGGACTCAAGGCCTTGAACATGGGTTATACGGATATCGCCTGGTCCCACCTTTTTGATCCCAAAACCGGTGAGTACAACATTCCCTTTCTCCCGCAGTATCTTCCTAATATGAAACCAGTGGTGGTCAACCTCTTCCGTCGGGACCTTGGTTTTGTAGTGGCTCCTAAGAACCCGTTTCAGATCCGGGGATTCGAAGACTTGCGTCGAAAGGGGATCCGGTTTGTCAATCGGCAAAAGGGTTCCGGAACGAGAGTGCTTTTGGATCAACACCTGAAGCGATTGCAGATTTCTCCTACGAAGATCAACGGATATGGAAAAGAAGTTTACACTCATTTTGAAGTGGGTCTTTCAATCCTGTCAAAAGAAGCGGATGTGGGTGTGGCGACCATCGCCGTTTCTAAGCTCCTCGGTCTTCCGTTTGTCCCGATTACCCAGGAAAGCTTTGACATGATCCTCGACCAATCCACCTTTTTCGAAAAAGGAATCCAGGCTTTTATGGAAGTCCTGAATTCCCAGGAATTTCGGAGCAGGGTTGAACGGTTGGGAAGCTATGATTTTAAGAATTCGGGAAAAGTTCTCTACTCAAAAAAATAGGCTAAAGGCCCATGGGTATGGGGGATTGGATCTCTTTTAAATTCTTCTGTTCCCTACAGCCCAGTCCCTCGCCGGGCCGTAGCCGAAAATGTGGTTGTTCGGGGAAGAAAGATTGTGAAACGACAGATTGGCCAAAAGATTCTCTTATTAGGAGTTGTCGTCTCATTTCTCTTTATTACAGGAGTTTTCTCTGCCCAGGCGCAAGGGAAGACCATCATCCTCGCGACGACCACCAGCACGCAGGATTCCGGACTTCTTGACGTTCTTCTACCCATTTTTGAGAAGGAGACTGGTTATTTTGTCAAGACGATCGCAGTGGGTTCTGGTCAGGCCATGGCCATGGGGCAGAAGGGAGAGGCAGATGTCCTCCTGGTCCATTCTCCGGAAGAGGAGAAGAAATTTATGGCCGAAGGTTATGGAATAAATCGAAGGCTTGTCATGCATAATGACTTTATCATTGTGGGACCCCCGGGGGACCCCGCGAAGATCAAGGGAGAAAAGTCCTCTGTAGAATCTTTCAAAAAGATCGCCTCTGCGAGGGTGCTGTTTTTATCCAGAGGAGATAATTCGGGGACCCATGCAAAAGAGAAAGCCATCTGGGAGGCTGCGGGGATAAATCCTGAGGGAGAAAAATGGCATCAGGAGACTGGTCTTGGAATGGGTCAGACATTGAGCGTGGCTTCGGAGAAGAAGGGGACCACTCTCACCGATCGAGGAACTTACCTGGCATTGAAGAAAAACCTCGGACTCGATATTCTGGTCGAAGGCGATGCCGTCCTCCTCAATATCTACCATGTCATTGAGGTGAATCCTGCGAAATGGCCCAGGGTCAATAACCCAGGGGCAAAGAGCTTTTCTGGCTTCATGGTTTCTAAAGAAACCCAGGGTATCATCAAGACCTTCGGAGTTGACAAATTCGGCTCTCCTCTTTTCTTTCCGGATGCAGATAAGAAAGAAGAGAAGCTTGAAAGATAGTGTTTGAATGTCAAACGCCAAAGTTCAGGTTTCAAATCAATTCCAAAAGCCAAATTCCAAGATTTTAGAATTTGATATTCCTTTGATATTTAGATTTTGGCATTTGAACTTTTGGGACAAGAGCACCGGATTGGGAAAAAAATGGATTTAATCCTGGAGGGGATTAAAAAGGCTTTCTGGTTGCTGATTACCTTTGATCCTGAAGTCATGGGGATCACTCTTCTGTCGCTGGAGGTTTCCGGAATAGCTACCCTCATAAGCCTCTTGATCGGGATTTCTGCCGGAGTCGCGGTAGCCCTTTCCAGATTTATCGGAAAGAGAATGGTTGTGAGCCTCATCAACACCGGCATGGGCCTTCCACCCGTGGTGGTGGGGCTTTTCGTAACGCTCTTTTTGTGGAGGAATGGTCCTCTTGGTTTTCTTGGAATCCTATACACACCCGCGGCCATGGTCATCGCCCAGACCATCATCGCGACTCCTATTGTGATGGGTATCACCCTGGCAGCCATTCAGCAACTTCCCCAGAAGCTTCGACTTCAAATTCTGGCGCTCGGGGCGACTCGTCTTCAGATGGTTTGGATTTTGATCAAAGAGGCGAAGCTTCCCCTGTTGGCCGCGGTGATGGCAGGGTTTGGCGGTGTGATCTCTGAGGTGGGCGCCTCCATCATGGTAGGCGGTAATATCAAAGGCTACTCCCGAGTTCTTACCACGGCGACCGTTTTGGAGACGAGTCGGGGGAATTTCGATGTTGCCATTGCCTTGGGTATTATCCTCCTGTTGCTTGCCTACTTCGTCAATCTGATCCTCACTCAGATCCAACAGAGGGAGAGGCCGAGATAGAACTCATTTCGGATTTCGGAACGCGCCTGCCTACCGCAGGCAGGGATTGCGGGATGAAAAAGATGGGTGAACAGACACCAATACTGGAGATAAGAAATCTCGAGGTGAATAGAGGAGGAGCAATCCTCCTTCAAGTTCCGTCTCTCTCAATCCAGGAAGGGGAGATCTTCTCCCTGATCGGGCCGAATGGAGCCGGAAAGACTACGTTGCTTCAAACCTTATCCCATTTATTGAGACCCTTTCAGGGTGAACTCTTCTTTAGGGGGAACAGGGTGGAAACGAATCATTCCGTATTGGGGTACCGGAGGAAACTGGCCATGGTCTTCCAGGAGCCTCTTCTTTTTGATACAACGGTCCTTAATAACGTCGCGTCCGGCCTAAAAATTCGCGGGATGAAGAGAGATGAAATTCATGATCGTGCCATGGAACAATTGGAGCGATTCGGAATCGGTCATCTCAACGGTCGTTCTGCGAAAACGCTTTCAGGAGGGGAAGCGCAAAGGACGAGTCTCGCCCGAGCCTTTGCCCTTCGACCTGAAATCCTTCTGCTGGATGAACCTTTCTCTTCCCTCGATCCTCCTACCCGGGATTCCCTGATGGAAGACCTCGAACATATCCTCCAGCAGACCCGAACGACTACAATCTTTGCCACCCATGACCGCCTGGAAGCCTTGAGACTGTCAGACCGCATTGCCGTGATGAACAATGGGACGATCCTTCAGATCGGGTCTCCCGAAGAAGTGACGAATCATCCTGTCAATGAATTGGTGGCTTCCTTTATGGGAGTGGAAGCGATCCTGACCGGGAAAGTGATTAAAAGGAATGGCGGGACTTTTATTGCATCCGTTGAGGGTCAAGAGATCGAGGCCGTTGGGGATGTCCCCTTGGGAGAGACTGTGGTTCTATGCATCCGGCCGGAAAACGTCACCCTGTCGATTCGTTCCACCCGAGAAGGAACAAGTGCCAGAAATGTATTCCCAGGGAAGATTCTAAAGGTCATCTCTTTGGGCCTCTACCAGAAAGTCCAACTTGATTGTGGGTTTCCACTCGTGGCCTATGTGACGAATTATTCTTTGGAAGAATTATCGTTAGTGGAGGGGAAGGACGTGAGGGCTTCCTTTAAGGCCACCGCAGTCATGGTCATGAGGAAGGGAGAATAATTCGCAAAAGGATTGGAGGAACCGAAATCGAAAAAGGCAGGGCCAGAAATGGACCTGCCTTTTTCGATCTTCCCTTGATGGTTCAAAACATCAGGAGCTTCTTAAGCCGCCCTCCTCAGGGCAGCGCGAAGCTCATCCGAACCCCTGTTGCTGACCGCATGCCTGACGATGATATCCGCCGGCCTCACGTTCCTGCCGTAGTAGGCCTTGTTCAGGCTGTCCCGCACCCCGACAATAGACCCTTCGACGTTGAGCCCTGCATAGAGGCCTTTCGCCTTCGCAAAGGAGACAAAGTCGGCGGTCACATTCGGGACGCCTGCATTCGCCTTAGCACCTCCGCCCACCGGACCCAGTGCGATCGAAACATCCCCTCCTAATTTGACCGATGAAGAAAGCACCGAATCAATGGCCTTCTGGGACATTGCCAGCATGACTACCTCTGCCGCTTCGCCGCCGATCTGAAGACCAAAGGTCACCGAGCCAATGGTGTAGAAAGCAGGTTCACTCCAGTTCCCTGTCCTTTGATCTCTCACCAAAAGGACACCCGTTCCTCCGGACCCCCCCATATGAAGCCTCCTTTGATGACCTCCGGAAAGATCAACACACCCTTGGCCTGATCGAGGTTTTCGTGAAGCCAGATATAGTTCGGGTCATGCATGAAATCGTTGAAGGTAATCCGGGCCTTGTCCACAAGCCCCTGAACCTGTTCCCTGTCTTTTGCGGTAGCGGGAGTATAGGATGCAAGGAGTATCCCCGTCGCTAAGAAAGCCAATATCATCATTCCTACGTTTAGGCGTTTTTGTCTTTTGCCTTCCATGTTTCCGTCCTCCTTTTCACTAAAATTTACTCAATATAAATATAGGAATCGGATGGTGAAAAAGCAGCGGGGAAATCGGGCAATTTTTTGAGAATTTTTTATTTATGTTGCCGGTAGCATAGCTTATGCTTGCCTGTTTTAATTAGGTGAGAAGAACGGAAAGAGGCAAAGAATTATGGAGAGATTTCAATTGGGAGGAAAGTTACTGATTCAAGAGATGTTAGAAAAATTAAATTTTGGGAGCAGGTGACAGGGGAAAGGGGAAAAAAGTCTGAAAAGGGTGCTTCAAGCTATTTTCAATATCGCATAGTTCTTGGCGCCCCCTGGGGTTTGTACGGTCACCTCATCCTCCACTTCCTTTCCAATTAAAGCCTTACCCAGGGGTGAAGCGATTGAAATCTTGCCGGACGAGATGTCTGATTCGTCGGGTCCGACGATCTGATAAGTGACTTTGCCTGTATTATTGAGGTTTTCTAAAGTGACCACAGAGCCAAAGCCCACTTTCCCGTTCGGAAGATGGATCGTATCAATAATCTCGGAATTGGCTAATTTCTCTTCAATCTCCCGAATCTTCTTTTCGACGAACGACTGGCGTTCCTTGGCTGCCACATATTCTGCATTCTCATTGAGATCTCCGTGGGCACGCGCCTCCTCAAGGGCTTTTATCACTTGAGGCCGGATGACCTTCTTCAGGTTCTCCAGTTCCTTGTGAAGGTTGTTATATCCGTTGCGCGTGATTGGACTTCGTGCCATGAGAGATCCTTGAATGATAAGGGTATATAACTGACCGAGGTGGATCTGTCAACTTGCCGTTGTGCGAGAATCAATACAGCGGGCCCCATACTTTGTTCAGAAATAAAAAGGCCCGCCTCTTGTGAGATGGGCCTTTTTATTATGTCTTGATCTGCCAGCAGGCTTTTTCTATCCCTTGATCAGCCTCGGGAGCATCATATGGTGGTGAGGGCAGATTGAG